>NZ_JBGTZB010000008.1:0-63518 GCF_041807825.1 Streptococcus sp. E24BD
AAGTAAACCACTTGAGCGACGTCTTTGCCGTCATCAATTGGCAGGTAGACGTCAACTGGAGCAGTTGGCTTGACGATGTTTCCATCTGTGTCAACCAGCTCGATGTCAAAGAGGTCGTAGTCGGTTCCTTTGAGGATGGCTGGTGTTTCAGGGTTGTTGGTTTCTTTGTGGAAGACCACTCTCAAGCCTGCCACCTTGGCATCCGCTGATTGAACCTCTGCAATGATACCTGAGTCAGTATCCTTAATCTGACGAGATGGTTGTATGGTATCAGGGGTAGTTGTGTTGTCGCCTTGGTTAGTATCGGTGTTATCACCTGAGTCGTTATCGGCGTTATCGCCTTGGCTGCCACCATTATTCTGGTCATCGCCCGGGGCTGGGGTGGTACCAGCTGAATCGTCGGTTGCGCCTGAATCTTGACCTGCATCACCTGACTGATTGCCTGAATCGCCCTGATTTACGTCAGTGTTGCCACCTTCATTGATATCGGTGTTGCCGCCTGCGTTGGTATCGGTGCTACCACCTTGATCAGCGCCGGTGTTGCCATCTACATCGGTACCCGCGTTGTCGCCCTCGTTGGTATCGGTGCTACCATTTTGCTCATCGCTTGGTTTTTCAGGTAGCTGGTCTTCTTCGGCCACTTGTTGTTTTTTCTCCAGTTTAGCGAGAGCTTCTGTGATAGTTGAGATATAACCATCAACGATAGCTTGATCTGAGGCTTTTTTATCCAACTGAATAGCCGAAATGGCACTTTCCAGAGCAACTAAACTTTCGTCCGTATACATGGTGAGGTCTTCTGGGATACTCAATAGCAACTCTTGCAAGCGGCTGTAATCGGCTGGCTTGTAAGTTAATCCCTCAATAGCTTGCTTAACAGAGGTCAGATAAGCATCTACTTCCGACTGTTGATGACGTTTTTTCTGCCAATCAATTGCTGACACAGCATTGACTAAACCAGTATAGCTCTCATCAGTGTAGTATCCTTTTGACAGATCCTGAGGTAGCTGATTTAACACTTCTAAAAGTGGGAGATAATTGGCACGTAAGTGAGTTGCATTAGCTTCTGCAAAAGCAGTTACGAGACGATCAAATTTCTCTTTCTCAAATACCGCACTCGGATTATCTGCCCAAATAGCAACCATGCTACCAATTGTAGGTACACTACCAGCAGTTGTTCCTGGCACTTGATTTATTGGTGTCCGACCAATACGTTCCAAAGCACTTGCAAGGTTATAGCCTCCTTGGTCATCGCGTCCCAAAACGTAGTACCATGCATCGTTGGTGTTAATCAGATGATGTCCTTTTTTATTAAAGAAAGCAGGTTTTGCCACATCATAACCACTCCAACCAGATGTCCAATAAGAAATTAACAAATCCTTGTCAAAGCTACCGCTAGCTGTATGATTATTGTAATAAACACCGTCGTTAAACGCCATCGGCTTCAAACCAGCGGACTTGACAATACTTGATAAATCGTTAGCATAAATTATGAATTTATCATAATGCCCATCAGCTTGCAAACGATAAAAGCCTCTAGCATTTGTGGCATCGTTAGCATACTCATCTAATCCGATATTGAAAATACCTACTTTACCAGCAAAGAAGTCAACATATTTCTTAATCAATGCTTTGGTAAAATCAACTGCCTCTTGATTAGTTAAATCAATCGTCGTCTTAGATAGTTTTCCGCCAAAGCTATATTTAGGATTAGCTATGCCAAGACTAGCCATAGCTTCCAAAATAGTATCCATATGACCTGGGCTATTAATCGTCGGAATTATGTTAATTCGACGTGATGCTGCATAAGTAAGAATATCTAGCATTTCTGATTCTGTCAGAGCATTACCATTTGGATCATCATAATATACTTTGTTACCATTTTTAATTGCTGCTTTGACAGCATCACTAGCATAGACTTGATTATTTACCTCAAGGGTCATGTCATCCAGTACAAAGCGCAGACCATCATTTCCAAGTAAAAGATGCAAATCAGTAAAGCCGAGTTCACTAATCTTATCAATCACTGATTTAATAATTTCAGGACTAAAGTATTTCCTTCCAGCGTCAAGAGAAACAATCTTCATATCCAACCAAGCTGCTGGCAAAGCTTCTTGTGGTAAATAAGGCAAAAGTAACTGCTTAATCTTTTCAGTAGCTATGTCCACTTCTACTTGCTGATTCCTAGTCTTATCTCGTGAAATAGAAGTCAATAGTTCTGTCAAGGCTTCTTGAACGCTTACTGGCAAGCGATCCAAATAATGCGAAGCTAAGTTCAATGCTTCATCAAATTGCTTGTAGTTAGCGTTGAAAACATCTGGATTACGGTCTGCAAAAGCTACTAACAGTTCATTCACTAATTCAGCTCTATAAGACATTCGGGGCTCGTCTGCCCAAGCTGCAACCATAGCTCCGATAACAGGTACTGTTCCTGTGGTATCACCTTGCAGTTTCGTATAAGGTGTTCGTTGAATACCACCTTTACCTTGATCTAAGTTGTACCAACCTTGCCCATTTCGATTACGACCAATAACGTAGTACCAGTCATCATTCGTATTGAGTAGCTTATGCCCTTTTTCATAGAGGAAGTTTGGTGTCGCAACGTTGTAACGGTTGTCTCCTTCTCCCCAACCAATCGTCCAGTAGGACACAATAATATCCTTATCAAAAGTTCCAGCTGTCGTGACATTATTGTGATAAATACCATCATTAAATGCCATTGGAACTAGTTGATGAGATTTGACAATCGCAGCAAGGTCATTTGCATAGCTAACAAACTTATCATACTCTCCACGCTCTTGCAACGTTTTGAAACCAAATTTAGGTTTGGTAATATCGTTAGCATACTCATCTAAACCGATATTAAAGATACTGGATTTTCCTGAGAAATAAGACGCATACTTATCAATCAAAGCCTTGGTAAAGTTAACAGCAAAATCATTGTTAAGATTGAGCGTTGTTAGAGAAGTTTTTCCATCATGCTTAAACTTGGCATCTGCAATGCCCAACTCCTCAATGGCAGTTACAATAGCATCCATATGCCCTGGACTATTGATTGTTGGGATGATGCGGATATTCTTGGACTGTGCATAGGCAAACAAACTATCCAATTCCGACTGCGTCAGAACTTGAGCATTATCACGAGAACGCTTGCTTTGTTCATAAGCTAAGTTCCCTCGTCTTAAGGCTTCTTTAACAGCTTCATTCGAATAAGTCTGCCCATTAGCTGATAGGCTCATGTCATCTAAGAAGAATCGCAAGCCATCATTTCCCAAAATCAAATGGAGATCCGTATAACCAATCTGACTCAAGGTATCAACAAGTTCTTTCAGGCTATCTAAATTAAAGTATTTTCGACCAGCATCCAATGAGAAAACTGTCATCGGCTTTTGGTTTTGCTCACTAGGTTGCTCTTGACTTATGGTTTGAGCAAGGAGTTGTGACTTATATTTGCTAATCACTTCACGAACTTTGTTAAAGACAGCTCTGACATCAGCTTCCACCTGGCGTTCCTGATTTACTCCAGTTGATTCCATAGCACCGTAGCGGTTACGACGACCTTCTGGGCGTCGCATATTGAGGACGAAGTGGTCAAGCTCCTCACCAGCCTCTGGAACCGTCGCTTTAATCCAACGTATTTTTTCAATCAGACGCTCGGCTTCTTTGATTTGTTCATAGCGTGGCGAAGTTCGTGGAGTCTTATCCGAACCTGTTTTATCCCCTGGGTAAATCAAGAAGGGGTCACCACTCTCCCACCACCAGTGATCTACAGTTTCCAGAGGTTCTTTAACCCATGCATCATAAGCCCAACGCAGATAGCCGTCAAGACCTAAGCTGTGGGCATACAGTAGCACCCAAGCAGCTTCCACAGGAGCACTTCGAGTGAAGGCATTTGGATACTGACCTACCATAGAATACATCGTTGTCGTCTGACCACGTTCACGACGTTCTTTAGCATATGAACGAAGAAGCTCTGGAGATGATTGTCGCGCTGGATTATCAATTTCTGTCATGCTAACAGAAATATCATCAATTTTATCCAATAATTCCTTCATTGCAGGTTCATAGTGGTCAATCGCTACACTGAGTTTCAGTGTTTTTCCGTCTTTGTTACGGTATTTAGAAAGTAAATCTAACACCTCTTTCATGACATCAGCGGGTCGCTCATCAAGGGCAATATAGGCCTTATCAAACCACCCCTTTTCATCCAAATGCGCAATATAAGCTGGTAAAAAAGCTCCCCAGGTCTCTTTCCACTGCTGACTACCTGGTGTTAAGCGTTGTGAACGTGGACGATTCTGCGCTTCATCAAAATAACCAACTCGGTTATCCCATGGTGCAATAGAGAATGATTTAATTTGTTGGTCAATACCCAATTCCATAGCCAAGCTAACGTATTTGTCAAAATGGTCAAAGTTAAATGTAAAACTACCATCTTCCTTTTTCGTCCATTTTACCATTGATGGGTACTTGTCATAGGTCTGGTTATTCCAAGGATCTTCGACAACCGTTGCAGTAATTGATTTTCCACCAACTTTTTGGTATTCGGACAATTGCTGACGTAAGATGGCTAAATGCTCTTCACCAAAAAGTTGCTCATCAGAAAGCCCATAATAGCGAGCCACCGTGTACGGATACTGCCATAATTCGACACTAAAGCGGTCAGTTTTTGGCTGCTCAAACGGCAAGACTTCAAAACTGTAAGGCACGACAATTGCTTCTTCAGCATTGGCTGCTTTATAAGTCAGACTACCAGTATAGACCCCTGCCTTAGCATCTTCAGGAACATCAATCGTTACCCAACTGCCTTTTAGGCTACGAGCAGGTATCGTGACACTCCCTGCCTTATCAATAATATCTGGCACCATCTCCCTCGGAGCATCTGGAATACGGAATTTATCCCCACCACGAGCAATATGAGCACTCGTTTCTCGAAGGAATCTTATCTTAACCTTATCAGATGAAATTATTCCACCTGTCGTCATAAAATCCGAAGCTGTTCCTGTCACTTCTTCCAAGTCATGATTCGCCGCTAGTAAAAGAACTTCTGCATTGATTTGATCATTTCGGAAAGCGAAGGGACGCTCTGAACGACTAGGAATATTTGTTCTGAGCTGATCATAATCTGTTTGCTTGTAGTGGTGTCCATTGCTCACCAAATGAGCTTCGAGATTAACCCTCTCTTCTGATGTCACCTCAACAGTGCTATGTACCTCAAACCGTCTAAGGTAAAATGAAGTATCTTGGGCTGGAACCAGTTTTATGACATGATTACCACTTAATAGGCTTGGTGTTGTATAAAGTAACTGATTTTGATTAGCCGGATCTTCATCGTCATCGCCATAGGCACTAAAGGAAGCAACCTTGCTCCCGTCGAGAAAAACATCAACCTGACCATTATAAGGTGCTTTATCGCCAAAGACATGAACTTGGTCCCCATTGAACCGTAAGGTAGCAGAAGGACTATCACCACCGAACAACACTTTGACATTGTCCGGATAATCAAACCAATCACCAGAGTACTTTATTTTACCTGATTCATCTTCTGCAGTTTCAGCCGTCGCCAAGATAACCTCTTTCTGCGACTCCGTTCTTGGTTTAACAGGCGATTCTTTTGGCTGTAAAGCTTGCAAAGCTGCTGTCAAAACCAAAACATAAGAGTCAACAAACTCCTGCTCTGACACAGGATGGTTCAGGCGAATACTAGCCAAAGCAGCCTTCAACTGATTCAAACTTTCCTCTGTATAGACATCTGTTTTTAACAATTCAACATTTGCACGTTCAACCAGCGGAAGTACAGCAGTATAATTCGCTTTCTCATCCGAAGTTTCCGTATTAATCGGTTGTAATTTGACAATAGCATCGTTGATTACTGTAATATAAGCATCTACCTCTGCTTGCTCAGAAGCTGGTTTGTCAAAAACAATCTGATTGACTACCTGATCCAGATAAGCCAAACTTTCTGGTGTATAGGCATCAGCTTTTAATAGTTCATTGACCGCTTTTTGAAGAACCTCAAAGACAGCAGAATAATCAGCAGTTTGTCTTGGGGTTATTTCTTCAGAGGTAAGAGAATTATTAGAAGTTGTATCTGCTACCTGAGCTTCAACAATCATAGTTGATAGGGGTAGAAAGGATATGGCTGTTAGTAACGTAAAACACCAACTTTTACCTCGTTTAAAAGTCCTATAACGAATTTTTTCTTGTTGCAAAGCACGAAAAAGAGACGTTTTCCTCATATTGTTCCGACCTCCTTAATAATATTGTTATCGTTTTCATTATATCAAAAAAACAGAACACCGTCAAGAAATTGGTGTCTTTTTATATAATAAGATTAAAAGTAAATCATAGATATTATACCTGTAATCATCTGTTAAGGTTGATACAGTGTTAAGGTATTTTATAATAGCTCGGTCAGAGATTGAACTTTTTCAAGATGTATTCACCTATTATTTAGCTGATACATCGCAACAATCTCACCTGCATAGGTTTCTCCTCTTTCGATAAAGCCATAGTGACGGTAGCAGGATCTGGCATGGTGATTTTCGGCTTCGTAAGAGAGCCAGATTGCAGCTCCTTCTCCAGCTGGATAGGATTTAATGTAGTTCACAATACTGTCCATCACAGGGATAAAGTAGCCTTTTCCTTGATAATTTTGATCAATCATCAAACGAAACAGCAGATAATTTCCAGGACTAATGGCTAAGTTGTCATCATAAACGATAAAGGTAAAGCCGATCAACAAATCCTGATCATAAATCTCTAGAGGAGCGACAAAATGACCAGCCTTTTGATAGACATAAGCCTCGGCAAGACTGATAGCGTTTGAGGCGACAAAAACTTCTTGTTCTTTTGTCACACTGAGACCAATAACGGACAAATAATTACTCAGTGTAATGTCTCTTAGATTAATGGACATCCTAGTTTTTCTCACATCTCTGGATTAAAATAATGCTTACGGCAAACAGGAATATAGGTTTCATTACCACCGATTTGGATTTGCTCACCTTCATAGACTGGCTTGCCATGCACCGTACGTAAAACCATGGTCGCTTTTTTGGAGCAATACTGGCAAATTGTCTTAATTTCATCAATCTTATCTGCTAAGAGCAAGAGGTATTTTGACCCTTCAAAGAGCTCATTACTAAAATCATTTTTAAGCCCAAAAGCCATGACAGGCACATGAAAATCATCGACCACACGAGCAAAGTCATAGACGTGCTGCTTGGTCAAGAACTGACTCTCATCAATCAAGACACAATAAGGTTTTTCAGGTAGATTTTCAATATAAGCATAGACGTCCATGTCATCTGTAATCGGCACCGCTTCACGCCGCATGCCAATCCGACTAGATACAACGCCAAATGCATCACGAACATCCAAGGCAGATGTCATAATAACAACAGGCTTGTTCTGCTCCTCGTAATTGTGGGCAACCTTGAGAATCTCAATTGTTTTACCAGAATTCATGGTGCCGTATTTATAGTATAACTGTGCCATCACAGCTCCCATCTAAATCTTTATTCTCCCTATTTTAGCATAATTCACTCTTTTTTTCATCAAAAATCAGCCCAAGGATAAGAAAAAGCAGTTCCGATAGGAACTACTTTTCATCAATGACAAGTCTTACTTTTTTGCCTTGAGTTGGAACAGAATAGACAATCGTCCTTATCGCTGTAATCGTGCGACCTTTTCGACCAATGATACGACCAATATCCTGCTGATCCAAATCAAGGTGATACTCCAAGAATTCTGGTGTATCTTCAATCTTAATGCTAAAGGCGTCTGGTTGCGACAGTAAAGGATCCACAATCGCAATAATAAGATTTTCTATTGTGTCCATAGGCTCAACCCATTATTTTGAAAATTTTTGCTCATGGAATTTTTGAAGAACCCCAGCTTTAGACAACAAGCTACGCACAGTGTCAGACGGTTGTGCACCATTTGCCAACCACTCAAGCACACGGTCTTCTTTGATGGTTACTTGATTCTCAGCCACAAGTGGGTTGTAAGTACCAACAGTTTCGATGAAACGACCATCACGTGGTGAACGTGAATCTGCAACATTGATACGATAGAAAGGTTTCTTCTTAGAACCCATACGTGTTAAACGGATTTTTACTGCCATTTTTAACTAATCTCTTTTCTATTTCTTTTTTGAGGTCAATAGCAGAGCTATAACCTTACTTTAACTATTCTACCATAAAATAATCAGGTGTCAAGAAAAAAACTTGACACCTTAAAAATATTTTTTTACTCATACCGTAGAGCTTCAATCGGATCCAACTTGCTGGCTTTATTGGCTGGCAAGAGGCCAAATAGGACACCGATAAAGGCCGAAAAGAGCATGCTACCGATGGCAATCGGAAGAGAAACCGACACCGCTACACCGTCCAGCATGGCGCTAGCAGTCGCATTGGTGACACCGACGATGCCGTAAGCCATCAATAAACCAATCAAACCGCCCAACAGCGTTAACACCATAGCTTCAATCAAGAATTGCATCATGATATTGCCACGAGTAGCTCCTAAAGCCTTACGTAAGCCGATTTCCCGCGTCCGCTCTGTCACAGATACCAGCATGATGTTCATCACACCGATACCCCCAACAAGCAGAGAAATCCCTGCAATAGACCCGATAACTGCCGTCATAATTCCGTAAACTTGATTGATTTGTTCCGTAATCTGACTCAAATCAAAAATACTGTAACGTCCTTCTGTTACACCTGTCAATTGCGTCAATTGATCTGCGGCTGCTTGACCAATTTCAGAAGCTCTCGCCACATCCGACACATGGACGTAGATGCTTGATGCTTCGTCTAAACCGTACTCAGCAGCCAGCTGACTATTAGCCATCACCGCATTACCACCTGAATTAAAGGCAAACAAATCTGTTCCCGCATTAGGATCCTCATAGACTCCCACCACCAGATAAGATTTCTCACCTACAGAAACCACACGGTTGAGGGCTTCTTCGTTCGAGCCAAAGAGTTTGACAGCTAACTTGGTATCTAGCATCATGACACGGGCAAACTGGCGATAGTCAGCCTTTTCAAACCGTCGACCTGCTAAAATATCATATTTTTTGACATCAAAATAAGTTTCATTTATCCCAGTGATGTTGACATTTTCAGCTTTTTTATTCCTGAACTCGACGGTGGATATGGTGTTATTTGTCAAATAGTAGTTATCCACCCCATCAACACGCTCAACCAGTTGCTGCATGAGCGAATCTGTAATCGGTGGTGGGGTTACAGGGACACTCTCAGTCGCCGTAAAAACTGAGAGACCAAAACTGATTTCGCCGTCTGCTTCCTCAGGTTTAGGTTCATAATAGATGTTGATGTCCTGCTTATCCTGTGAAAAACTGTTGGTGACAGACGTTTGCAGCCCATTTCCCAGTGCCATGATAACAACGACCGAAGCTACGCCGATGATAATCCCCAACATGGTAAGAAAGGAGCGTAGTTTGTGCCCTAAAATCGATGAGAGGGCAAATTTCCAATTTTCCATGAGACCTCCTTAACGATTTTGTCTATCTTCAGTAATTTCACCATCGCGTAGGACGATGACACGTTTAGCATAAGCTGCAATTTCTGGCTCATGAGTAACCATAACGATGGTTTTACCTTCATTATTTAAGGCTGTCAACAGTGCCATAATCTGCTCACCTGTTTTGGTATCCAGCGCACCTGTCGGCTCATCGGCTAAGATGATTGAAGGATTATTGACCAGAGCTCTTGCGATGGCAACCCGTTGTTTCTGACCACCTGATAATTCAGATGGCAAATGCTTCACACGATTCCCTAATTCTACTTTTTCAAGATAGCTTAGGGCCAATTCCTGTCTTTTGCTGCTAGGAACACCTGCATAGATAAGGGGTAACTCGACGTTTTGCAAAGCATCAAGTTTCGCTAAGAGAAAAAACTGCTGAAAAACAAAGCCAATTTCCTGATTACGCACCTGCGATTGTTCCTTTTCAGTGAGATCATCGACCTGGGTGCCATTGAGTTCATACTCACCTGAGGTCGGACGATCTAACAACCCAATGATATTCATCAGAGTTGATTTCCCCGATCCAGAAGGTCCCATAATGGCTAAAAATTCCCCCTCTTCCACGGTTAAATCAATCCCCTTTAACACCTGCAAGGCCTCATCACCATTGCGGTAGCTTTTCGTAATTTGATGAAGAGAAATCAGTTGTTTATTGCTTATCACTAGAGACCTCCGTTCCAAAGTCAGACAGGTCAATAACCTCCTCAGGTTTCAGTGTCTGACCATCCTTAAACTCTGGACTTGGGTTAGCGATGACCGTCTGTTCTGTTTCCAGACCTTCAGTGACTTCCTGATTGAGGGCATCAGAACGTCCTAGACTAACCGTCGCCTTTGACAATTTGCCGGTTGCCTTATCATAAATCCAAACGTAAGACTGTTCTCCCTCAGCGACGATGGCACCGGTCGGAACCAGCTTATTCACTGCCTTATTGGTCACTTCGATATTAACTTTAAAGCCTTGTTTTAAGCCTGTTGTCTCACCAGTAAAATTCACCTTAAATGGATAATTAGCTGAGTTTCCTGTACCTGCTGATGGGGTTGACGTCTCGCTTTCAGAAGGATAATTAGAGATGTAGCTGATTTTTCCTGACCAAGATTTATCAGGGAAAACTTTTGAGGTCAATTTGACGTCTTGATCAACAGCAGTTGTTGCTAAATCATATTCTGTAAGCATGCCTTCAACCTGCAGTTGTCCTTCACTAACAATGTGAACGACCACCTGTCCCCCTGTTTTTGACGGGTCAATGGAACGATTGACCTCGACAACCGTGCCTTCTACTTTACTCGTTTCAAGGAGTTTATCTAAGGCTTCCTTAGCCTTGTCGACATCCTGTTGCGCACTAGCATAGGCATCGTTTAAGTCAGCCAGCTGATTATCTGCACTTCGTTGGACTTCTGCCACATTGCTGCTAACGCTGCCGTCTTCGTTGACGGTTTCAGTTGCAGGCAAACCATAGGTCCTTAAATCGTAAATCTGACGACCGATTTTGTTGAGCGCACGGACGGCTTGATCGTAGGCTGCTTGAGCAGTTTTGGTGGAATATTGCACCAAGGGTTGACCAACTGTTACTTTATCACCAACATTGACATGAAATTCTGAAATCTCACCCTTACTGCTATCGAAGTAAAGTTTCTGCTCACTCAACGCCTTAACTGTCCCTGTGAGCAATTTAGAAGAGGCAATTGAACCTTCAGTGACTTGGGCAATCTGATAGGGCTCTACCATCTCTTGACCTTGCCCTGCTGATCCACGACCTAGCAGAAAGTATCCTCCTAAAACAGTCACTCCTATCAGACCTGCAACGATGCCCCATGTTTTTTTAGACATCTGAAAAGGGTTCTTTTTCTTTGTTGTCATAGCAACTCTCCTTTTGTGTGTTTTATTTAGGACAATTATAGGACGATACCCTCTTTTTGTCAAGTAAAAACCTTACCATTATATAAAAAACTGGGTTACCCCAGTTAAACGTTTACTTCACTTCTTGTTGATAAAAGGCTTCTAAAGCTTCTTGCCAGGTTGGAATGACAAATCCTGTCGCCTTAGTTTTCGCTAAGCTCATGGTTGAGTTGAGTGGACGCTTGGCCTTGGCTGGGAACTGGCTGGAGTCCACTGGCAAGACCTCAACGTCAGTATCTTTCAAAATTTCCTTTGCAAAATCATACCAGGTCGTATCCTCTGTCGCATCGTTGGAGAGGTGATAATAACCGTAAGGAATATTTTTTTCCACCGCGTAAACCATGAACTCAGCTAGCGTCCTTGTCCAAGTCGGACGACCGTGCTGGTCATTAACGACCGTTAACTGTGAACGGCTTTTGGACAAGTTCTGCATGGTGAACACAAAGTTCTTCCCGTAATTACCAAACACCCAAGCCGTTCTAATGATATAGAATTTGCTAGCCAGCTGCTCAACAGCCTCCTCGCCCAAGCGCTTGGTCCGCCCGTACTCAGTTTGCGGGTCAGGCGTGTCTTGCTCCAGCCACTCCTCTCCGACTGGCTTTTGCCCATCAAAAACATAGTCTGTCGAGATGTAAATCAAGGTCGCATCGTATTTATTCGCTGCTCTGGCGATGTTTTCTGTCCCTGTCACATTGACAGCATAGTTGAGTTCCTTGCCCTCGTCTTCTGCAGCATCGACCGCCGTATAGGCCGCACAGTGGTAAACCACACTTGGCTTGACGTCCGCAAAAACAGCATCCACTTGTTCCCACTTGGTGATGTCCATCTCCGCCACATCCACCGCTACATAAGTTTCTTGTCGTTCATCCAACAAATGGCAGAGTTCTGTCCCGAGTTGCCCTTTGACACCTGTTACTAAAATCATCAGATTATCTCCTTTAATTATCTTATTTTTATTTTACACTAAATTTAGGCAAACATCAGCCCTTTTCTTTAACAATATAAACAGGGCGTTTTTTGGTTTCAAGGAATATCTTGGCGATGTATTTCCCAATAATCCCTAAACAGAGCAACTGAATCCCTCCGATAAAGAGGATAATAGTGACCAAACTCGCCCAACCTGCCACAGGATCACCAAAGAGTAACTTCTTAAACACAACAGTAATAATCCCAACAATTGACAGCCCAAACGAGGAAACCCCAGCCCAAATCGCTAAGCTCAAAGGAGCATCGGAAAAGTTGATGAAACCATCAATAGAATACTTGAGCAAGCTCATAAAGTTCCAAGAGGTTTCCCCAGCTACCCGTTCACGGTTCTCATAGGAAATATAAGTCACGTCATAGCCGACCCAAGAAAAGAGACCTTTAGAAAATCGATTGACTTCGCCAAGTTCCAAGATGCTGTCAACCACCTGACGGGTCATGAGACGGAAATCACGCGCCCCATCAACCATCTCTGTCTCAGAGACCTTATTAATCAGGTAATAAAAGGTTTTAGCAAAAAAAGAACGAATCGGAGGCTCTCCTTTGCGGTCAGCTCGTCTAGTCCCCACTACATCGTAGCCTTGGTCAATCTTGTTCACCATTTCCACCAGAAGTTCAGGCGGATCCTGCAGATCAGCATCCATAACGGTCACCAAGTCCTCACAACACGCCTCGAGACCAGCCAAGAGCGCTGCTTCCTTACCAAAATTTCTCGAAAAGGACAGGTAGTGTACATTGGCAAACTGCCCAGCCAGCTCTCGCAAAAGAGCCAAGGTCTGGTCTTTTGAGCCATCATTGATAAAATAATAAGAAAACCGCACACGGTCAGCTAACTCTTGCTCTACCCGCTGACAGGTTGCTAGAAATGGGCGCAAGGTTTCTTGCTCGTTATAACAGGGCACGATGACAGCTAATGTTTTCATTGTCTGGTCTAACTTTCCTATGGTATAATAAAGGTTAACAATGCTTACAGTTAACCAATCAATCGTCCTATTATACCATAGAAAGTTAAAACATGTGTAAAAAATTCTCTCCGTCTCTTTTCCCTCTACTCATTATCGTAGGATTTTCAGTCCTTCTTCTCTGGGCACAGATTGCCACTCAAGCGACTATTGTTGGATCAGATGCTATTTTCCACTACAATCGCTTTTATGACACCGCCATGCAATTAAAAACAGGGGAGTTTGATTACTTTATCAGCACCTTTGGTTACCAGCAATCAGGACGGATTGTCAATGCCTTGTACGGTCCTTTTTTTGCTTACCTGCAAGGCGGTCTTCTTCTCATCAGCGGCACATGGTTTAAGTATCAACTTCTGTCGCGTCTCTTGCTCAGTCTTATAGCAGGCAGTGGGATGTACCGCTTACTACGCCAAGCAAAAGTTGAACAATGGCTCTCTTTGGTACTAGCCTTATTTTTCTTGACAACATTCGCTGTTCAATACTGGAGCATCCGTCAAGGTTTTTCTAGCTGGGGTGTAACTTTCTTTCCTTGGTGTCTCTTGCCCGCTATCGCTGCCATCCAAACCAAACAGGTCAAGCCCCTAACCCTTGCTGTGGCAGTTGCTCTCATGCTGCAAATCCATACCTTGAGCACCTTGCTCCTCGTCCTGACTTTCATCCCATTTTTTGCCCATGCTTTTTTGACCAGTCCAAGAAAATGGTTTTTCCTGAAGCAGATGATGATAGCCATCGGTCTTTGTCTCCTGCTAATGGCTAATGTTTGGCTACCGCTCATTATTTTGGGACAAGCTAATGAGTTGATTCAACCCTTTATCAATAAGCGTCTACCTGAAAGCACTATTGACCGCAGCAGCATTGTCCTCTTGTTTCAACCTGTCGGACTAGCTTACTTACTGATGGCTCAGTTACCTCTGACTGTTCTAGCCATAAAGAAAAAGGCTTCACCTCTTTATCATCTGAGCCTTCTTGCCTTTCTCATCATGTTCGGTCTATCAAGTAGCTTATTCCCCTGGGACAGCCTGAGCGGAAAAAATATTAAACTAGTTGAGTTAATCCAGTTCCCTTTTCGCTTTTTCCTGATTGCCACACCTCTCTTTCTCCTTGTCTTTGGGCAAGGTCTAACCATTCTCAACCGATGGAAAAAAACGATTATCGGCTTTATCGCTTGTTTGACCCTAGCTGGCGCCTACCAAAATATTCAAGAAGAATATGATATCATTGCTAGCCAATATGAAACTGACACGCCTATTCAACTACGAAAACACACCAAGCTATTAGGCAGTGCTGACGAGGTCCGACAAAGTCTACACAGTGCTGACCTTGAAAGATTTTTAACCTTGGCCGTCAAATCAACCCCCGACTATCTCCCACTCTACCATCAGACCAAGGAGAACAGGTACAAACTCTACGAAAAACTCGTTATCGACCAACATCATCTGGTTGAAAAAACAAAGCAGAATGGGCAACTGCTACTATCTTGGACATCAGATGCTGAAAAAACGATTCACCTTCCTGTCATTATCTACTCTGGTACTCAAACAAAGCTCAATGGCCAAGCGCTTCATCTAACACCTGAGCAACTTAGTCCTATCGGCACACCGACAGTCATGTCTCAAGTTGGCGAGAATAATCTTGTCCTGACCTACCAGCCAAATAGCTCTCTTTATCCTGCTATTTGGGGCAGTTTGATTGGTTGGTTCGGTCTTGTCTGCTCAGCTATTCTCATGAAAATGAAAAACAAACCACAAACGAAAACGTTTTTCTAAAAATATCCTCGCAATCACTAGGCATATTTGTTGCTATTTCACGCTAAACTCTAAGCAGGCTTAGCCTGCTAACCCATGACAGAAAATAATTCTTACTTTATACTATAAGGGAACAATACAAATCCGTGGTCTTTAATAGGGCTTTGCCTAGCCTGTACGCCAAACTGGATGAATAAGAGTCATGAGATAACTCGATTATGCCTTGAGTGTGGAAATAAAATGACTAAAAGCCTCTTATTCAATTGTTCAAAAAAGAATAAGAGGCTTTTTCTATGGAAGTAATGATTGAAACCTGTTGTGGCATTGATGTCCATCAGAAATCTATCGTTTGTTGTATCTTAGACGGTCCACTTGATACCAACAAACCTAAGAAAATCCAAAAGACATTTGGAACAACGACCGTAGCTCTTCAGAATGCCCTAGCTTGGCTTGAGGAAAATCAGGTGACTCATGTGTTCTTTGAATCCACTGGTCAGTACTGGGTGCCATTGTTCAATATCTTCTCTGATTCTGAGTTGACCTTAGTTCTAGCCAATCCACAGCACATCAAGAATGTGCCTGGTCGTAAAACTGATGTCAAGGATGCCGAATGGATTGCCCAACTGGAGCGGTGTGGCCTGATTGCACCCTCTTATATCCCAAGTCCTAAAGTCATGCAGTTACGATTACTCACTCGTCGCAGACGGTCTTATAAGCAGCGTCAAACACAAGTGAAAAACGAGATGCACAACCTCCTGCAACGGGCTAATATCAAATTGACCAGCTACCTGTCCGACATCTTCTCTAAGACTGGACAAGCACTCTTAACCTTATTTATCAACGGTCAGACCATTGATGTGGCTGCGGTTTCCTCTTGCATTCATAAACAGGTTAAGGCAAGTCCAGAGGAGCTCGTTGAGACCATGAATGGGAAATTGTCCCTAGAAGACCAATTTCTGTTAGACCAAAGTTTAGAAGAATATAGGCTGTATCAAACATTGATGACCACATTAGACAAAGAGATTCAGGCTTATATTCAAAAGCATTTCCCCGAGGAAAATAAACGTCTTCAAACCATTTCTGGCGTGAGTGAAGCTTGTGCGGCAGTTATATTAGCTGAGATTGGATCAAGTATCGAAGCATTTGAGACCGATGGCCACTTGGCTTCTTGGGCAGGTCTCTGTCCTGGTTCTTATGAAAGTGCTGGGAAGAAGAAATCTTCGCATATCACACAGGGAAATCGTTACATTAAACACGCTCTAACCTTAGCAGGGCTGACTGCCGGACGGTCTAAAGACCCAGCTTTTTCATCCTTCTATCACCGAATTTCCCAAAGAGGAAGCAAGATGAAAGCAGTCATTGCCTGTGCACATAAGCTACTCAGAATCATCTACAAATTACTCGCCACACAACAAAACTATCAACAAGAAAAGGCGTTAGGGCTGAGGCAACAGTTCTAACACCTAAAGTTTTTTAAAAATTCCAATTCCAGTATAACACAGGGAGTGACTTTTTGCGCTTTTTTACTGTATATTTTCAAATAAAAAAGGGTATACTCGTTAGGTAAAAAAATTGAAAAGGAGTTTCTTTACATGTTTAAAGAATTAAAAGCATTTTTGTTCAAAGGCGATGTCCTTAACCTTGCAGTAGCAGTTAGCATCGGTGCAGCCTTCAAAGCCATCATTGACTCACTGATTGAAAATGTTATCACCCCTCTTATCCTTAACCCAGCCCTCAAAGCTGCTGGTGTTGAGAAAATCGCTCAACTTTCTTGGAGCGGTGTTGCCTACGGTTCATTCTTGAGCGCTGTAATTAACTTCTTGGTTGTTGGTACGATTCTCTTCTTCATCGTTAAAGCAGCTGAAAAAGCACTGCCTAAAAAAGAAGAGGCACCTGCTGGTCCAACTCAAGAAGAACTCTTGATTGAAATTCGTGACTTGTTGAAAAAACAAGCCTAAAATTAATACTAAAGATTCGGAAAGGTTAAGTGGTCAAACGACAGCTCAGCTGCCGAGTCTTTTTTTATAAAACGCTTTTTATAGTTCTAAATCAAACAAAGAGTGGTCACTGTTTTTTCTCCAACTGACTAATATGTTTAGCTAGCACAGACCATAATCTCATCTAAAGACAGACTTCTTTTCCCCATAGCCCTCCATCTCCAGACCGATTTCCGTCAAAAACGGAGCTTTTCCAGCCTATTCTAGCTAAAATATGATAGAATAAGAAAGCATGACATTTTACAGAAAAAGGAAACTATTATGACTATCGGAATTGACCGCATCGGTTTTGCGACCAGCCAATACCGTCTTTCTCTGGAAGACCTTGCTCAGGCACGTGGTGTCGAACCTGCTAAATTTACCAAAGGACTGATGCTGGACAGCATGAGCATCACACCTATCACCGAGGACATCGTGACCATGGCAGCCTCTGCAGCCAGTCAAATCCTGACTGATGAAGATAGAGAAACCATCGACCTGATTATCTTTGCGACCGAGACTGGCATTGACCAGAGTAAGGCAGCCAGTGTCTTCCTGCACGGGCTCTTGGGCATCCAACCCTTTGCTCGCTCCATCGAGATGAAAGAGGCTTGTTATGCCGCCACAGCGGGCCTGGACTATGCCAAGCGCCACGTGGAAAAATTCCCAGACCGTCGCGTCCTCGTCATCGCCAGTGACATCGCCAAATACGGCATTGCCTCAGGTGGTGAAGCGACCCAGGGAGCAGGGGCGCTTGCCCTCATCATCAGTAGCAACCCTCGTACCCTCATCCTCAACGATGATAATCTGGCACAAACCCGCGACATCATGGACTTCTGGCGGCCCAACTACTCAACGACCCCTTACGTCCAAGGCGCTTTCTCGACCCAGCAGTACCTGGACTGTCTGACCACAACTTGGGCTGAGCACCAAAAACGCTTTGGCACCTCACTCGACCAGCTGGCGGCCTTCTGCTTCCACGTGCCCTTCCCTAAACTAGCCAAAAAAGGGCTGGACAGCCTCATGACAGATGACCTCACAAAGACCGATCGCGACCGTTTGACCAGCAACTTTGATGCTGCCATCACCTACAACCGCCAGATTGGCAACATCTATACAGGATCCCTCTACCTCTCCTTGCTCTCTCTTTTGGAAAATAGCAGAGCTCTGGAAGCAGGTGACCAGATTGGTCTCTTTAGCTACGGTTCTGGAGCGGTCTGTGAGATTTTCACGGCGACTGTCGTTGACGGTTTTGAGCAGCACTTACGGACAGATCGTCAGGCTGAACTGGACTTGCGCACCCCGATTTCGGTCGATACCTACGAAGCCCTCTTCTACGACGAAGCTCAGCTCGACGAGACAGGCTCAGCCAGCTTTAAGACCTATCAGACAGGTGCCTATGCCCTAACAGCCATTGACCAGCACCAACGGATTTATCATAAGGTAGACTAAGATGAGCACATGGACAGGATTTTACAAGAAAAGCCGTGAGGAACGCTTGGCTATTCTCCAAAAAGAAAGGCTCCTAAGCCCAGAACACCTCAACCAGTTAGCAACCAACCAGCAACTGCCTTTAGAGATCGCCGACCAGATGGTGGAAAATCTGCTAGGTACTCTGAGCCTCCCCTTAGCGCTAGTCCCTGATGTGCTAACAGACGGCAAGGTCTACCAAGTGCCCTTTGCCACCGAGGAGCCATCTGTCGTTGCAGCAGCCAGCTTTGCCAGCAAGATCGTCAAGCGCTCTGGTGGCTTTACAACAACCGTCCACAAGCGCCACATGATTGGGCAAGTGGCCCTCTATGATGTGCCAGATTTGCTGGCAGCACAGACAGCCATCATAGACCAGACTGACCAGCTACTGGAACTGGCAAACGCTGCCCATCCCTCCATCGTCAAACGTGGTGGCGGTGCCAGAACCCTCCGTGTTGAGGTCGTGGAAAACACCACACCACTGCTGGTTACCTATCTGGAAGTTGATCCTCAAGAAGCCATGGGCGCCAATATGGTCAATACCATGTGCGAAGCCCTTGCCCCTGTCTTGGAAGAACTGACACAGGGCAAACGATTGATGGCTATCCTATCCAACTATGCCACTGAGAGTTTGGTCACAGCAACCTGTGCGATTGACCTGCGCCTGCTCAGCCGAAACACGGCAGAAGGTCTAGACCTGGCTGAAAAGATTGCACTGGCCAGCCAATTCGCCCAAGCTGACCCCTACCGTGCCAGCACACATAATAAGGGAATCTTTAACGGTATTGATGCGGTGGTCTTGGCGACAGGTAACGATTGGCGAGCCATTGAAGCCGGCGGCCATGCCTACGCCAGTCGCGATGGCCAGTACAGAGGTCTGGCAAGATGGACTCTTAGCGAGGATAAGACCCAGCTGCTTGGTCAGCTGACTTTACCCATGCCTATCGCTACTAAGGGCGGCTCGATTGGGCTTAACCCCAGTGTTCAGGTTGCCCATAACCTCCTTGGGCAACCGACCGCCAAGGAACTGGCTCGGGTTATCGTCGCTATCGGTCTGGCACAGAACTTGGCAGCCCTAAAGGCGCTGACCTCAACAGGCATTCAGGCTGGGCACATGAAACTCCACGCCAAATCCCTAGCCCTGCTGGCAGGGGCTAGCTCTGCTGAGACTGACCGTGTGGTCAAGGAACTCCTGAGTGCCCAGCACATGAATCTGGAAACAGCAACCGCTATCTTACAAAACATAAGACAAGAAAACTGATTGAGCTTTAGCCCAATCAGTTTTTGTTTAGCGACGCACCATGGTTTTGCGAATATCGAGCGCCACAGCAACGATAATCACAAGTCCTTGGATAACGTTGGTCATATCTGGTGATACACCAAGATAGGTCAAGCAGACTTTGAGAAGCTCAAAGACGAATACACCAAGGAGAATGCCTGGTACCGTTCCCTGACCACCAGCGGTAGACACACCACCAATCGTCGCCGAAGCGATAGCGTCAAGTTCATATCCGAAACCAGCCCCTGCACCAGCAGAACCTGTCTTAGCAGTCAAGAGGAAACCAGCTAGACCGTAGAGGAGGCCTGCCAAGAGGAAAATTTTGATTTTTGATAGGCGGACATTGACACCTGATACCTCAGCAGCATGTTCGTTACCGCCGATTGCGTACATGTACTTACCGTAACGGGTCTTGTTGTAAAGCACCCACATGCCTAGACCAACCAGAGCAGCAATGACTGTGATGTAAGGCACGACACCAAACAATTTGCCTTGTCCCAAATTAACAAATTCATTTTTGAACGTTCCGATTGGTTTACTTTGAGAGTAAATCAAGACTAAACCATAGGTCATGATTTGGGTACCAAGTGTCGCTAGGAAGGGTGGAACGTTGAGGAATGAGATAATTGTCCCGTTAAACAGACCGAGCAAAGCACCGACAAGAAGCGCTGCAATGAGGGGCACAATCATTGGCAAATCAGGCAGATTTGGGAAGAATTTCCCAACAAAGTCAGGCTTTTGTACCAAGGTTGCTGTGATGATGGCTGTCAAACCAACAATACGACCAGCTGAAAGGTCAGTACCTCGGGTAATCAAACACCCTGAAATCCCTAAAGCGATGATAAACCGCACAGAAGTATTGGCCATGATATTGGCAGCATTTCCTAGTGTAAAGAAATTATCTTTCGTCAAACCTGTGTAGAGAATCATCACAGCAACAACTATATACATGGAATTCTTGGTCAAAAAATCGCCAAGATTAAAGTTTTTTTTGGTGTCAGACATCTTATTCTCCTTCCTGTTCACTCACCATAAATTTGGTAGCAAGCGTCATCACTGATTCTTGTGTCGCCTCATCACGGTCAAGGAAACCTGAAACTCGCCCTTCACACATGACCATGATACGATCTGATACGCCTAGCAATTCAGACATTTCAGAAGTAATCATGATGATGGCTTTTCCTTCAGCTGCTAGATTATTGATAATCTGATAAATCTCATACTTGGCCCCAACGTCAATACCACGTGTCGGCTCATCCAAAATCAGAATATCAGGGTTATTAGCCAGCCAACGTGCTAAAATCACCTTCTGTTGGTTACCGCCAGACAGGCTACCAATTTGCGTCTTATTGCTCGGTGTTTTAACCCTTAGGCGCGATACATTGCTATCAACAACTTCATTCATCTTCTGCTCATTGAGCAAACCAAAGCCTCCAACATACTGTTTAAGGGCTGCGATAGAGGCATTATCAGTGATTGATAAGACACCAAAAATCCCGTTGTAGCGACGGTCTTCTGTCACCAGAGCGATTTTATTGGCAATGGCATCCGCTGGTTTCTTGATGGTAACTGGTTTACCATGCACAGAAACCTCACCTCGATCCAGCACCCTCAAGCCATACAGAGCTTCCATAAGCTCTGTCCGTTGCGCACCAACCAAGCCACCGATGCCTAAAATCTCACCCTTGTAAAGCTCAAAACTTGCGTCTTTGAAAGATAGAGAATTAGGAGAAGTCAATCCATCAGCCCTTAAAATCACCTCATCAGACACCACATTAGTTTTCGGTGGAAAGAGACTGGTCAGCTCACGTCCAACCATGTTTTGGATAATCTTAGCCGTGGTCATCTCACTAGCAGGCCAAGTTCCCACGTACTGACCATCGCGCATGATGGAGATGTCATCTGAAATTCGTAAGATTTCATCCATTTTATGGGAGATATAGATAATCCCGATGTTTTTCGCTTTTAGACTATCAATGATTTCAAATAATTTCTCCACTTCAGAGCTCGTTAATGATGAGGTTGGTTCATCCATGATGACGATTTTGGCATTGTGTGAGATTGCCTTGGCAATTTCGACAGATTGCATTTGGGAAACCGTCAATTCATTCAGCAAGGTTTTGGGGTCAATATAAAGCCCGACCTCGTTGAGAAGCGTTTTGGTCTCTTCGTTCATCTTAGCATGATCAACCAAGTTGAATTTGCCCAAAGGATAATTGCCCAAAAAGACATTTTCTGCGATGGTCATCATACGAATCGGTTGAAGTTCTTGATGGATCATCGAAATCCCAGCATCAATTGCCTCCTTGGACTCCTTGAAATCAACCTCTTTCCCATCAAAAATAATCTTTCCACCATCACGATGATAAATCCCAAACAGACATTTCATCAAGGTTGACTTGCCTGCACCATTTTCTCCCATTAGTGCATGCACTGTTCCTGGTCGGAGCTTGAAGGTCACGTTATCTAAAGCCTTGACCCCAGGGAATGTTTTGGTAATATTCGTCATTTCTAAAATATAATCACTCATTCACCATGTCTCTCTTTCTATTTTGACAAAAATGTGTCCCCACGCGACAGACAACGGACTGGCCAGCAGGCACGTGAGAACACACTGTTCATGAAATTGGGTTACTCTTTAGATGATTAATTAGTTGCTGTTCTTTTCACTTTTTGCACGTTCTTCGTAGCGTGCTTTGGCTTCCTTAGTTGTTTCTGTTTTGGCTTCTGCAGCTTTTAATTCTGCATCAGCTGCCTTAGTCACTTTAACATAGTTGACCCAGTAGTAAGAAGAAACATCTTCGCCCTTCATCAATTTCACAGCTACATCTGCTGCTGTATGAGATTGGTTGTAATGGTCGTTAAGCACTGTACCAGTCAACTCACCTTTTTCAAGGAGCTCCATAGCATCTGGAATAGCATCAACACCGACCACCAGAATATCCTTACCAACAGTCCGTCCTGCAGCCTTGATGGCTGTTACTGCACCGACAGCCATGCCATCGTTGTTAGCAAAAACAACTTCAAGTTTATCACCAAATTGCTCAAGAGCAGTTGCGGTCACTTCTTGACCTTTTGCAGTATCCCAGTTTGCCAAGTATGGTTCCGCTAGAGCTTCACGCTTAATGCCTGCATCGTCAAGGGCTTTAACAGAGTAAGCTGTTCGCTGTTGAGCGTCAACGTTTGCTGGGTCTCCAAAGAGTGTAATGTAGTTAACCTTACCGTCACCGTTGATATCACCCTTACTGTCTGTGGCAGCAATGATTTCACCTTGATAAGTTCCTGACTGGGTCGCATCCGCACCAACATAAGTTGTTTTGCCTTCCCAAATTTCAAGTTCCTCTACCTCTGGTTCACGGTTGATGAGAACAACTGGAATCTCAGCAGACTTAGCTTGATTGATGATGCTACCTGCAGCAGTTGGGTCAACAAGGTTAGCTAAAATCACATCTTTGCCTTGAGCGATAAAGTTATTGATTTGCTCAGTTTGGGTAGCCTGGTCTTGCTTACCATCTTGGATATCTAAGACATACTTGTCACCGGTTTCTTCGCTAAGCTTGTTGAAATAAGTTTCCAACTCCTCGCGATAAAGGGTCATAAAGTTGTCGTCAAATTTATAGATAGCAACACCGACCTGATAGGTTTTACCTGAACCACCACCAGAAGCATCTGAACCACCGCCATTACCACAAGCAGCTAAGGCAAGAACTGAGGCTGAGAGAGCTAAAAACTTCAAACTTTTTTTCATTTATTAAACATTCCTTTCTAAATGTTAAGAGTAACCAATTTTTTGAAATAGCTGTAAGCGATTTCGTTTACTCTTATATAGTAAACTTTTACTAAATATTTGTCAAGAGTTTTTATTGTTTTTTTTGAAAAAATTTTGCAGATCTGATGTTAAGAGATTTTTTAGATACCTTGATTTTTTATCGCATTCATGTTATATTACTAACATAAGAAAAGGAGGAATTAACATGATTTCATTAGAAAAAATACGTCAAAGTCTAAAATCTTTGAACCTAGCCATTATCATCGTCAACATCATCTTCGCTGCGATTACTGTTTTACTCGTTGCGTTGGCGGCTTTTGGATTTAGCGCGATGAACAATCCAGAGTACCAAGCACAAATCCAGTCTCAGCTGACACCCGAACAATTAGCTGCTATCCAAAATTCGAATCCTGCCTTGGAACTTGCTGCAACAGGCTTGGTCGCTTTAGCTTATTTGGTTGTTTTTGTCCTTGCTTTCTTAAATCGTAAGAAAATCGATGCCAACCAGCCTAGTTTGTTGCCTTACTATGTCGGTATCAGTGGTGTAATTTACAACTTCCTTACTTATGTTATCCAAGGTGTTGCCCCATCTATTTTTGCGATTGTTGTTCAGGGTGGGCTCTTGGCTTTGTACATTTTCAGTATCCAGAAAGCTAAACTGCTCCTGAATAACAGCACAAGCCATGCTGACATTAGCTAAATCACATTAAAATAACCATTTCCTAACTAGATAAAACCCAGAAACACGTACTGATTCGTGTCTCTGGGTTTTTTAGTTTTCTAAACTAGACGTTTTGGTATCCTTTAACATATTCTGCCAGCTGGCAGGTGAGGTCATGGCGCATAAAAGGCGTAATCAGGTAAATTCCCTTGAAACCTAGTTCCAGCGCCTTGTCAATCAGTGCCTTACTTTCTGCCAGTCCGATAGCTTCGCAGGCTTGCTTGTCCTCCTTGACGGCTTCTAGTCGCACAAGAAAGTCTTCCGAGAGGCTGATGCCTGGCACTTCGTTATGGAGAAAGAGGGCATTGTTATAGGTGACAATAGGCATAATCCCAATAAAGAAGGGCTGGTTATAAGGTGCTGTCAGCTCTGCCATTTCTTCCAAAATCGCCAAGCTGTAAATGGGCTGGGTGATAAAATAGTCGGCACCTGCCGCAATTTTTTTCTCAATCAGACGATGGGAACGAGACAGATTCTTGATATTGGGGTTAAAGGCTGCCGCGACCGTAAAATTGGTCGGCTTGCGCAGGCTAGCACCGCTGTGGCTCTGACCTTGGTTGAGCTGTTTGATTAGGCTCAGCAGTTTGAAACTGGTAAAATCATAAACGCTGGTCGCCCCAGGAAAATCCCCCATTTTGGAGGGGTCACCAGTCACCGCCAGCACATTATCAATGCCCAGGACATCCATCCCCAGCAACCGCGACTGGAGACCGATCATATTATGGTCACGGCAGGCCATGTGAAGGAGGAAGGGCGTGTCCACCTGCTCCTTGAGCAGAGCTGCCAGACTGAGGTTGCAAACCCTCGTGCTGGCTAGGGAATTATCCGCCAGCGTGATAGCAGCTAGACCAGCCTGATCCAGAGCCTTGACACCAGCGATAAACTTAGTCAAATCAAGGGTTTTAGGTGGGTCAATCTCCGCAATAACCGTCACGCCAGCCTTTACATAATCAACCAAAGTCGGTCCGCTAGAGGTCGTCGGGAGCAAGTGCACCGCTTGCCGCTCCTCCTTGACGATTTTTTTAGTAATTGGTGCCAGACCTTTCAAAGCCTTTTTAGCAGCTCGGATGTGGTCTGGTGTTGTGCCACAGCAGCCACCGATTAGCCGCGCCCCTTCAGCGACAAAAAGACGGCTAATTTGCCCGAAATAGTCGGCATTCTGACGGAAACTGTACTGACTGCTCTCCCCCTCTTCTTGCAGGGCCAGAAGACTAGCGTTAGGATACACAGACAGGTAGGACTGGGCAAAGAGGGGAAGCTGTTCCAGCGACTGCAACATGTGGTAGGGCCCTAAATGGCAGTTGAGACCAACCACATCTGCTCCCAGATTGGTCAGTTGACTAAGCACCTCCACGACAGGCTTGCCATTAGCTGTCAGTCCCACCTCTTGTAAGCTGACATTGGTCACCAAGGGCAGGTCGGTCAAGGGGCGCAGCGCTTTGACTACTGCTAAAAGCTCCTCCGTATCATGATAAGTTTCCAGCAAGAGCCCGTCCAGCTGATTGGTTGCGAGTAAGGACTCGGCCTGATCCAAGGTTTCCTTGACAATTGCCTCCAAACTCAATTCGCAGTGCCGAAGTCCCCGAGACGCACCAATGGTTCCCAAGACAAGGGTCGTCTCCCCAGCTGCCTGCCTGGCCAATCTGACAGCCGCTTGATTGATTGCGACCATCTGGTCTGCCAAACCATAGGCGGCCAATCGATGTCGCTTGACCCCGTAAGTATTGGTCTGGATGACATCTGCTCCTGCCTCGATATAGGCCCTGTGGATGGACAGGATTTTCTCAGGATGAGTCAGGTTGTAGGCTTCGTGACAGGTGTCCAAGCCATCCGCGTAGAGCAGGGTTCCCATGGCCCCGTCTGCCACCAAAACCTCTCTGTTTAAGCGTTCTAATAATCTTGTCATATCATCTATTTTCTATTTTTTTGACAAAAGGCAGAGCACCGCTGCCCTGCCCACTGTGAGGTGCCTATAGGCTCTCCCGTACCTCCTTGGTCGCAGCAACCAGAACCTTGAGCGCCGCAACGGTCTCCGCCTCACTACGGGTCTTAAGCCCGCAATCTGGGTTCACCCAGAATTGCTCCGTGTCCAACTGCTGGAGTGGGCGCTTGATGTTGGCCACTACTTCGTCTTGGGTCGGAACGCGAGGGGAGTGAATGTCATAAACCCCAAGCCCGATTCCCAGTGGGTAAACGGCGGTTTCAAAAGCCTCGATGATGTCCCCATGGCTACGGCTGGTCTCGATGGAAATGACATCTGCATCCAAGGCACGGATAGAGTCAATGATTTCCTCAAACTTGGAATAGCACATGTGGGTGTGGATTTGGGTGCTGTCGGCCACAGACGAGGTCGCAATCCGAAAGGCATTGACCGAATCATCCAAATAAGCCTGTTGCTTGCTCTTGCGGAGCGGCAAGCCCTCACGCAGCGCAGCCTCATCCACCTGAATGATGGCGATGCCTGCTTCTTCTAGGAGTTGAATTTCATCCTTGATAGCCAGTCCAATTTGATTAAAGAGCTCAGCACGCGAAATGTCCGTCCGCTCAAAGGACCAGTTAGTGATGGTGATTGGACCCGTCAGCATCCCCTTAACAGGACGATCCGTCAGGCTTTGAGCATAGGCCGATTCCTTAACCGTCAGAGGTTGGATGTGTTTAACATCGCCGTAGATAATCGGTGGCTTAACCGCACGAGACCCGTAGGACTGCACCCAGCCCAGCTTAGTTGTGGTAAAGCCAGCCAGCTTCTGACCGAAGAACTCAACCATGTCCACCCGCTCAAACTCGCCGTGCACCAGCACATCAATATCCAAATCTTCCTGAATTCGAATCCAACGCTCGATTTCCGCCTTGATAAAGTCCTCATAAGCTTCGTTAGTGATGTCGCCACGTTTCCAGGCCAGACGGGTACGACGAACCTCTGCTGACTGAGGGAAGGAACCGATGGTTGTGGTTGGGAGAATCGGCAGACCCAGTCTCTCCTGCTGAATAGCCTTACGCTTGGCATGGTCAGATGCCCGCTCGGTGCGGATATCGGCAATCTTTTCCAAGTCCAGATGACGGAAGTCGGCCGCTTGCAAGGCCTCAAAATCAGCGATGTGCTGGTCGTAGGCAGGGTTGTCAATACCGTCTAGTTTCTCCGCTAAGAGCTTGATTTCTGTCAATTTTTCATCAGCGAAGGACAGACCGCCCAAGAGCACAGGGTCTAAATCCGTCTCCTGTTTGGTGGTCACTGGCACGTGGAGGAGGGAGCAAGACGGTTGGATAACCAGCTCCTTCACACGACCTTTCAGGTCAGATAGCAGAGCAGAGGTCTGAGCAACATCATCTGACCAAACGTTACGACCGTCCACCACTCCAGCAAAGACTTCCTTGTCTGCCAAGCGACCGTCGGCAATCAGCGCCAGATTTTCTTCACGACCATGCACCAAGTCCAAGCCGAAAGCCGCCACAGGCAGGTCAGTCAAGTCTGGGCTAATCAAGGCTTCAAAGTAGGTCTGGAAGATGAGTTTAGCGGCTGGGACTTCCTGAGCAAAGTAAGTGTAAACCGCCTTAGCCAAGTCGAGGTAGTCATCCGATTCGTCGGTCACAAAAATTGGTTCATCAACCTGGATATAGGTCGCACCAGCCTCAACCAGCTCTGTAAAGACCTGTTTATAAAGTGGAAGCAAGCTATCCACTGCTGTTTTGATATCTGCTATACCATTTGACAGAGCCACATAGGTGATCGGACCCGTGATGACCAGCTTGGCCTTATCGCCCACCAGCTCATGCGCTTCCAAGTAGAGGTCAAGGAGACGGGTGTTAGTCAGTTTTGGCGTCGTGGTCGGGGTCCACTCAGGCACGATGTAGTGGTAATTCGTGTTGAACCACTTTTTGAGGGAAGAGGCCACATGGTCCTTGTTGCCCCGCGCCACCGCAAAGTAAAGGTCAATGTCCAGCGGCAGGTCACGGAAACGTTCAGGAATGATGTTGAACTGCAAGGAAAGGTCCAAGATGTGGTCATAGAGGGAGAAATCCCCAACGGGAATCAAATCCAGCCCTGCGGCTTCCTGCTTCTTGAGGAAGGCATGGCGGAGCTCCTTAGCCTGAGCAAAGAGGTCTTCTTGGCTAATATTGCCAGCCCAATAGCCCTCAATCAGCTTTTTCCACTCACGGTTCTCACCCAAACGTGGGTAACCCAAACTTGAAATTTTTGTCATAATGGTCTCCTTCGATAAGTTATTACTTCTTTATCATAAACCAAGTCTATTAAAAAAACAATTAGTATATATTTATAACCAGATATAGTTTTAAACTATAACGAAGCCTTATCAAGATTGTAATTTACAGGTGAATCACGGCAATGTCTCCTCTCTATGATGATGCCCAAAAAGTGAGGTAAAGACAAGCTGGTCTATTCACCTTTCCATCAGTTTTTACACCTTCCTAGTCTGACATCCCCTCTTGCTCCAAAATCTAACAGTAAATTGATGGCGCCATTTAACTACATGCCTATTTAATCCAATTGCTAATTACCCTATCGCCAAGATTTAGGAAAAGTAAAATATTCACATGTTCCCCCTCAAAAACCAAAGCATATCTAGCTACTTTTCACTTTCTCCAGAGAGCCATTAACCGCATTAGTGTTGGTCGTCACAAATAAGAACAGACACCATGACGAGTCTGCCATGGTGTTTTCATTTTACTATTTAAAGCAATAAATCTTTCTTAATCTAACTCCGTCCCTTGGCTGGCAATGACTTGTTTATACCAGTCAAAGGATTTTTTCTTACTCCGTTTAAGAGTACCTTTGCCCTCGTTATCACGGTCGACGTAGATGAAGCCGTAACGTTTTTTCATTTCGCCTGTTCCAGCTGAAACCAAGTCGATACAGCCCCAGGTGGTGTAACCAAGAAGCTCAACTCCATCTTCATGGATGGCTTGGCTCATGGTTTTAATGTGCTCGCGCAGGTAGCCAATGCGGTAGTCATCCTCAACATAACCAGTCTCATCTGGCGTATCAACTGCACCTAGACCATTTTCAACGATAAACATGGGCTTTTTATACCTGTCCCAGATGGTGTTGAGGGTAATCCGTAAGCCTAACGGGTCAATCTGCCAACCCCACTCTGACTCATCCAGATAAGGGTTTTTGATGGAAGCAAAGATGTTTCCAGCTGTCTGTTCATTGACCGCAGGGTCAGCCGACGCCACACTGCTAGAATAGTAAGAGAAGGAAATAAAGTCAACCGTATGCTCTTTCAAGAGCTCAGCATCACCATCAGCCATCTCAATCACCACCCCCTCACGCTCCAGTTGTTTGAGCGCATAGGTTGAGTAGCTGCCACGCTCTTGAACATCGATGAAGAAATAGTTTTCTCTATCTTTCTGCATGGCTTCCCAGTAGTCTGCTGGGTGGCAGGTGTGGGGGTAGTATTGGCCAGCTGCCAACATACAACCCACCTTGTTTTCTGGGTCAATCTCGCGGGCAATCTTGGTCGCCAGGGCAGATGCCACCAACTCATGATGGGCCGCTTGATACTTAACTTGGGTCTCGTTTTCACCCTCTTCAAAGTAGAGCCCTGCGCCCATGAACGAGGCATGAAGAATCATGTTAATCTCGTTAAAGGTCAACCAGTACTTGACCAGTCCCTTAAAACGGGTAAAGATGGTTCGGCAGAGGCGTTCATAGAATTCAACCATCTTGCGGTTGCGCCAGCCACCATAGGCCTTGATCAGCTGCATCGGGCAATCAAAGTGAGTGATGGTCACCAGCGGTTCGATGCCGTATTTACGGCATTCTTTGAAAAGGTCTTCATAATAGGCCAGACCAGCTTCATTTGGTTCTCCTTCATCGCCTTTAGGAAAAATCTGTGTCCAGGCAATGGATAAGCGGTAGGTTTTGAAGCCCATCTCTGCAAAGAGGGCAATATCCTCCTTGTAGCGATAGTACATGTCAATCCCTTCCTTAGCTGGGTAGAAATAGCCCTCTTCAAAATCAAACATTTTTTTCTTACCAGCGATGATGGGAAAACGATCCTTGCCAATCGGAACGACATCAACGTTAGCTAGACCGCGTCCGTCAACATCGTAAGCCCCTTCTCACTGGTTGGCAGCTGTTGCACCGCCCCACAAAAAATCAGCTGGAAATGGTTTGACGTTTGTCATGACTTACTCCTTTATGTCTCGAATAGCTTTGCTTACTGGGTTTATGATGCGTTTGAGGTCAAGTTCGCCCTTATCATAGGTGAATTCTAGGATAGCACAGTTGGGGAGGCGCAAGTCCATCGGCCCCTCCCAGTCAGAGGTCTGAATCAAGCCCCACATGGCTGCGCCATGACTGACCATGAGCGTTGTCCCTGATCGGCTATTGCCCAAGATCTCCTCAATGATCCGCCGTACACGACGGCCTACCTCACGAATATCCTCGCCACCAAAGGGAACAAGCAAGTCCTCAAAGGAGGTGGCACCCGCATGGTGCTTGGGCAAGAGCATCTCAGGCTGAGCTTCGAAAATACCAAAGTTCATCTCCTTGAGCCCCTTGAGCTGGGTGACCGGCAGGTCAGTAACGATCTTGGCAGTGTCTGTCGCTCGCTCCTGGGTGGACGAGTAGGCAGCGTCAAAAGCGATACCTGCCTCATCAAAAAACTGTCTGGCCGCTTGCGCTTGAGCGATGCCATTGTCAGTTAAGGGAGAATCACACCACCCCTGCACACGTTTTTGGGTGTTAAAGAGGGTCTCACCGTGTTGCATCAAGTAAAGTGTCTGAGTCATCTTCTCTCCTCCTCTTCAATCAACTTCAGATGGACAAAAGCCTTGTAAAGTTCGTCTCGTGTCACATCATCTGTCACATAATCCGCAGTAGCCTTCAAGCTGTCCCTCGCATTTCCCATGGCAACGCCAATATAGCAAGTTTCCAGCATGGTTTGATCATTTTCTGCATCGCCAAAGGCAATGGTATCATCTAAGCTCACTCCCAGATGCATCAGCAATTCTCTAATGGCACCTGCTTTATGTGTGTCCGGTTGACCTAAATCTCCAAACTCCGTTGCCTTGCCAGTACCACTCCAAAAACCAACCTCCGCCTGGCGAAAGAGTGCTTTAGCTTCCTCGTAGTCGGCTAGACTGTTTAGGCGAAAACTAATCTTAGCAACATCAGAACGATAAAGGTTTTCCCCATAAATCATATCTGGAAAAATGGATCGGATTTTCTCCATGGATTGGTTCAAGTCCGTATCATAAATGGTCGCTGCTTTTTCGACAAAATTTGGGCTAGCATAAAGACCGCTTGGAGATTCGAGGTAAAAGCCTAGATGTTTAGCTTTTAGCCAGTCTACCATTTCCCTTGTCTGATGATGTGTAAACACTTGGTTTTTTAATACCTGGCCTTGATAATCAATATACGCGCCATTACCACCGATAAAGCCATCAAGCCCCAAATCCCAGAGTTCTGGATAAATCTCTGCTTTACTACGACCTGAGCAAATGAAAACTTTATGCCCTGCTTGCCTAGCTCTGGCAATGGCAACCCGAGCAGACTCTGGTATCTTCATGTCATAGTCGACCAAGGTACCATCAATATCAAGAAAAATGTATTTACTCACCTGCTTCTCCTAGTTAGCGGCACTTAGTTATCATCCGATTTGTAGAGACTTTCGCCATTGGTAGCAATAACGTCCTTGTACCAATAAAACGATTTTTTCTTGTAGCGGTTGAGTGTGCCTGTGCCATCATCGTTGCGGTCAACATAGATGAAACCATACCGTTTGCTGAGCTCAACAGTTGACGCAGACACCAAATCAATTGGTCCCCAAGTCGTGTAGCCGAGTAACTCAACACCATCTTGAAGTGCTTCGCCAACCTGAATCAAGTGTTCATGCAGGTAGTTGATGCGATAATCATCTTCGACGGTCGGACCGTCTGGGCCATCAACCAGCACATCTTTTGCTCCCAGACCATTTTCAACAATGAACAGTGGCAACTGGTAGCGGTCGTAGAAATCATTGAGCACCAAACGAAGACCGACTGGGTCAATCTGCCAGCCTCACTCGGAAGCATCCAGATAAGGATTGGTGATGCCACCCATGATATTGCCACGTCCTGTTGCATAATCCTCTGGATTATGAGCCTTAGCCACGCTCATGTAGTAAGAGAAGGAAATAAAGTCAACGGTGTGCTCTGCAAGTAGCTCTGCATCATCTTCATCAAACTGAATCTCAATGTTATTTTCTTTGAAATACCGCTTGATGTAGTTAGGGTATTTTCCTCTGGCATGAATATCGCTGAACAGGTAGTTTTGATTGTTGAACTCACGCACTGCTAACTGGTCAAGCGGGTGAGAAGTCATCCCATAAGTTGGCATGGCAATCACCATACAGCCAATCTTGAAGTCAGGGTTAATCTCATGACCGACCTTGGTCGCCAAGGCTGACGCCACCAGTTCATGGTGAACAGCCTGATAGAGGTCTTGCTTGCTCAATTCTTCTACAGGGGTCGCGATACCACCTGACATAAACGGCGCATGCAAGACAGAGTTGACCTCGTTAAAGGTCAACCAATACTTGACCTTATCCTTATAGCGGGTAAAGACGGTACGGACATAACGCTCATAGAAACTGATTAAGTCACGGTTAGCCCAGCCATTGTACTGACGAGCGAGATGCAATGGCGTTTCATAGTGAGATAAGGTGACCAAAGGCTCAATGCCATATTTTGCTAACTCATCAAAGACCTTATCATAAAAAGCAAGTCCAGTCTCATTTGGTTCTAGCTCATCACCGTTAGGGAAAATCCGAGACCAAGCGATGGATAGGCGGAAAACCTTGAAGCCCATTTCAGCAAAAAGGGAAATATCCTCCTTATAGCGGTTGTAAAAATCAATCCCTATCAGTTTGAGGTTGTCCTCAGTTGGCTGGTCTGTAATCAGTGGGTTTTTATCACCAGGTTTTGCAGGCATACCACCGCGGGGGGTCACATCCTGCACAGACAAGCCCTTGCCATCAACGTTGTAAGCTCCTTCAAATTGGTTAGCAGCGGTTGCTCCACCCCAGAGAAAATCTTTTGGAAAAATAGTCATGATAAACTCCTTTTTATATCTTTGAAAATAGGCACCTTTTCAAACAAGTACTGTCTGAAAAGGAGCCTGTGTCATTGTCAATTAGCGAACTGTTGTCATGAGGTAGTCGCCTGTATGAGCTTGGCGCTCCTGACTGGTCAAGATGTCAGTAAAGGCATCGGTGTTGGTCACGATAATCGGGGTCACAACCGGCAGACCTGCTGCACGAATGGTGTCAAGGTCAAACTCAAGGAGTTTTTGACCAGCTTCAACGACATCACCAACTTCGACAAAGGACTTAAAGCCTTTACCAGCCAGGGACACAGTATCCATACCAATATGGATGAGGAGCTCAGCACCATTTTCAGTGGTCAAACCGATGGCGTGCTTGGTCGGAAAGACCAAGGTCACTTCAGCCTTAGCTGGGGCTACAACGACACCGTCAATGGGATCAATGGCAACGCCTTTACCCATAGCTCCAGATGCAAAGACTTGGTCTGGCACTTCTGCCAGAGGCACGATGGTCCCCATGAGAGGCGCTGCTAAGATTTCCTGTTTAATCTCTTTAAGCTCAGGCACTGGAGTCGGTTCAGACTTTTTTGCTGGCGCATCACCTCCACCGTAGAGGCTAGGCACTGGTGCAAAGTACTGAATGATAAATGAAATGACAATCGCTGCAACTGTACCGATAATTATGGTGTACATACCTGAAAAATCACCATCTGGGCTAAAGTAAGATGGGTACTGGAAGATACCGAGCGCACCAACTGAGTAACCCGTTGCTCCTGCAAACATGGTATAACCACCAATCAGACCTGATACCGCACAAGAGATGTAGAATGGAATCTTCATTGGAAGGGTCACACCGTAGATAGCAGGCTCAGTCACCCCAAAGATAGAAGAAATCAAGGCTGGGATAGAAACTGTTTTAACTTTTTGTTCTTTGGTTTTCAAGATGATGGCCAAAAGCACACCTGTTTGAGTGAAGTTAGGAAGAGATGCTGCAACTAGAATATTTGTCATTCCTGTTGTTGCCATCTGTTGGATAGCCAATGGTACAATCGCCCAGTGTAGACCAAACATGACAAGAACCTGCCAAAGTGTACCCAGAACGACACCGTAAAGAATTGGAATAAAGTTAGCAAGAGCTGAGAAAGCACCGTTAAGAAAATCAGAAGCAAAGTTAGCTACTGGACCAACCAAGAGGAAGGTTAATGGCACTGATACAATAATGGCCACAAATGGGACAATAAAGAGTTTGACCACATCTGGCGTGACTTTACGCATGTACTTCTCAATGACAAAAGCTACCCAAACAGCCAAGATAGCTGGCATAACAGTTGAAAGATATCCACCTGATGGTAAAGCAAACGGAATACCAAAGACATTGCTGATGCCTGCTTCTTGGAGAGCTGTCACAGACGTTGCCAAGGTTGGGTAAACCATAGCACCTGCGATAGCCAGAGCTGTAGACTCATTGAATTTGAATTTGCGAGCTGCAGTCAAAGCCACCATGATTGGCAGGTATTGGAAGAACCCATCCCCCGCTGCTGTCAGGATAACTGCTAAAGCACTCTTATCTGGAGTAATACCAGCTGCTGCCATAATAGCGACGATACCTTTGATGATCCCAGCCGCTGCCAAAGGACCAAGGAAAGGTTGGAAAATTCCTGAAATCAAGTCAATGAATCGCTCAAAGAGGTTACCGGATGCAGGAACATCATCACCTTCATCAGTATCCAGTGAACCGATGCCCTTAACGCCTTGTGCAATCACTGCCGCATAGACACCAGGAACATGGTTACCGATAACCACTTGGTATTGACCTCCTGCTTTAATAACAGTCACGATTCAATCGCGAGCTTTGAGGTAGTCAGTGTCTGCCTTGCTCTCATCCTTGAGTTCAAAGCGCAGACGGGTAACGCAGTGACGAAGACTTTTAACATTGTCTTTACCGCCAACGTGAGCGACGATATCCTTCGCCAACTCAGTGTAATCTTTTTTAGCCATATCAGGCTCCTCCAAAAAATTTTTTTGAATTGCTTGGTCTTTAACAAGCAAAAAACCTAAACAAATACCAAACAAAATGGGGCTGACACGGGTGTCAGTATTTTGTCTTGTATTCATTTAGGTTTTGCCTGCTATCCAGTAACAATCCTACCTCTCAAGTCTATCAGATTTGTCAAAAAATTGCAAGGGTTTTCGCTTTGCAAACTCAAAAAGTGAGCGAAAGTTCCGTCAGAATGACGACTTCACTCACTTCTATTGTCTTACTTAGTAGCCTCAGCAATAGCTGCGAGGACAGCTTCTTTGTTCCTATCAATCATTGCTACGCGAGCAGCAATTTGCTTAATCCCCATGTTAATCAAGCGATTAAGTCCTGGGTCTTCTAATTTTGTTTCAAAGAAAGCTCGGTATTGCTCCAGTTCGTGGTCTGTCTTGAAATTATTGGAGGGAACTTTAATGAAATCAGTACGGTCATTGCCCAAGGTCTCTGTCAACCAATCCCAGTTTTCACATGCCCAATCCCAAGCTTGTTGACGACTGAACTCATGACCAGACAAGTAAGCATACCAGCGTCCCAAATCTTGCGGCTTGACAAGCGTCTTATCCTTGAGTTGGCTTAAGAGCAACTGTAACCCGTCGTCTGAGCGATTCCATGCTAAAGCTGCCAGAACCTGGTAACGGTAGCTGCTATCAACAGTATCAACATATTCTCTAAGGTAGGTGGTGATAAGCTCGTCTGACGGTGCGGTTTTCATCTGTCCGATTAACACCGCCACGCGCATGTGAGCTGGTAAATCCTCTAATTTTTCTTGATTGTCTTGGAAAATAGCTGACGCTTGTGCCAAGGCAGGGGCATAATCAGCAGCAACCAAACTGTTCAGTGTCCATTCCCGCAAGATAGCATCTTCATCTGGCTCACCAGCAATAGCCTGCCAGCCAAGTCGCTCGTAGTGGTGACGATAAACCTGACAACACAGCGTATTAAACTGGTCATATTCTGGACTACCCTCGTCAACAAAGTCACTCAAGCCACCCAACAGCTCACGAATGCTTGACATCACTAGATAAGACGGCTCTTTTGCCAAAGGCAAGAGCAGAGGAACCAACTCGGCATAGGACAACTGGCCACTTTCAGCCAATAATCGACGTTCTTGCAGGATTTGACGTTTGTCAATCGGAGATAAATCAGGCAAGTCAGCCAACACAGCATCCAGTAATTCTCCCTCATAATTGGTTAAGTAATGGGCAGTGTTTTCTGTATTCAAGCGCAGTGCCCCTTGATTGCTAGCTTTCAGTTGACTGTAGTTAGAGATACGAATCTCTCTCTCAGACAGGGTATCTGGTAAGCCAGACCAGTTGCTGTTAAGCGGAATCTGCCAGAGACGTCCCTTGTCCTCATGATCACCGATGAAAAATTGTTCCTGACGAAGGATTAGGGTATCGTCTTCAACACGTGCTGTGACAAGAGGATAGCCCGGTTGCTCTAACCAAGAGTCCATAAAGCCAGCGACATCTTTACCGGACTGTTCTGCCAAGCAATCCCAGAGGTTTTGACCGATCGTGTTTTGGTACTGATGGGTCATAAAGTATTGGCGCAAGCCATTTCTAAAGGCCTCATCACCCAGCCAACGATGGAGCATCACCATCAGACGACTGCCCTTGGCGTAGACAATAGCGGGGTCAAAGAGGGTATCAATCTCGTCTGGGTGATGAACGTCCATATGCACAGACTGAACACCATCAGTCGCATCTCTTGTCAAGGCAGCAGGCACACCAGTTGCTTGGAAATCTTCTAAAATGTTCCAAGATGGCTCAATGGCATCTAGTGCCAGATATTCCATCATATTAGCAAAGCTCTCATTGAGCCACAAGTCATCCCACCAAGCCATGGTAACCAAATTACCGAACCATTGGTGGGCTACTTCATGGGCAATAACCAGAGCCAGATTCTGACGAACTTTAACTGTTGCATTTTTATCAGCGAGCAGGTAAATTTCACGGTAGGTAATCAAGCCCCAGTTTTCCATGGCTCCTGCTGAAAAATCCGGCAAACCAACGTGGTAAGACAGTGGAATAGGGTACTTGACACCAAAGTAATCCTCGTAGAATTCGATGACACGTGTGGCAATATCCAAGGCAAAATCCGTCTTGTCTAAACGATGCGCTCTAGTTGCAAAAACGCCGACGGTTGTTCCGTTTTTCGTTGTGGCTGTCTGACCATGCAAGTCACCGATAGCAAAGGCAAGCAAATAAGAGGACATGCGTGGCGTCGTGTCAAAGCGCCAAATCCCTGTCTCTTTACGGCGGTCAACGTCGATTTCGGGCATGTTTGACAAGACAATCTCGCCCTCTTCCTGATCGAAACGAATCGATAAATCAAATGTAGCCTTGGCCTCAGGTTCATCAATACTTGGAAAGGCTTGACGCGCAAAATGACTCTCAAACTGGGTTGAAATCACTTCTTTTTGCACCCCGTCTACAGTGTAATAAGACGGGTAAATACCTGTCATATTATCCGTGACCTGTCCTGAATATATTAAGGTCAAGCTCACCTGACCTGTTTCTGGCAACTGGATATGCACTGCTTCCTTAGCGTGGTCATGCTCAAAAGCTAATGCTTGCCCTGAAGAGCTCACTGAAGTAAGCGTCAAGTCTTTTTGGTGCAATGAGATTTTATCTGATTGCGCTTGACCAGACAAAACGAGTTGGCCTGTAAAGGTCTTATCTTTTCTGTTGATGTCCAAGAATAAGTCATAATGTTCTGGGACAAAAGTGTTAATGTAGCGTTCTACTGCGGTCATTTATTGCTCCTTATCTTTTTTTTTGATAACTATCTGTAAACTAGACAACAGATATAATATTTGTTCTAGTATAGCATATTTTTCTTAAAAATAAACTAAAAAACGAGGCCAAGCCATCCTCGTTAGATTTTTTCTTATTCAGATAGCCAGCACAAGCCTTATCAGACATCAGAGGCAGGCAGTGTTGTTCTAGCAGTGAACCTCACTGCCAAAAAGAGGCGAATAGCTGCCAAAACAAAGAAGACACCCCAAGCTAGCACCAAGTAATATGCACCTAGAAACGAAAAGACGATACTGCCGATAGGAATAGCAATAGTGACTAGAAAAGAAATGAAAGCCCCAACCTGCCCAAGCTGTTCATCTGGAACGTAACGCATCAGTGTCGCTGTTAAGATTGGAGCTGACCTAGCCCCCATAAAAGCTAAGACAAAAGCCCCCATAAGCATGATTAGAGAGGACAACTGAACAATCCCTGATAAGGCAAGGAAAACCATGTTCAGACTTTGAACCGTTATAATCGTCATCAGCTTCAAGTCCTTGAACAGATGATTGACCGTTAGACCGCCTAGCAAAGCACCAATAATTTGGACAACCCCCATGGCTGTAATGGATTGGGCATACGAAAACTGCCATATCGGAACATCGAGTAATTGGATATTCATCAGGGTCAAAAAACTGGTGGACAAGATATTTCCAATCAAAAGTAGCACAATCATCGGTAAAAAGGTTATCCCGTCTGACTTTTGAAAAACATGAACCGCTGTCTTGTACATTTTATGCAACTGCACCTTGACGGATTCCTTTGTATCAGAAAACACCACTTGGTGCTTTAGCTGTTTCCTGATTTTCCAATAGGTCAGAGCTGATAGGAAAAAGGTTACGGCATTGATGAATGCAATAAAGGAAAAGTTATTATTTGTCACTTCTAAGAGCCAGACACCAATCGGTTGGCTCGATAGCACAACTGTCAGACCAACCACTTGAAACAAGGAATTCGTCGCAACCAGTTCCTCATCAGGAACATTGTGCTTAAAAATCGGTTTGAGCAAAAATTGCAAATAGTTAGAGATAGTATCGCTAAAAATGTTTAAAAAAGCAACAGCCATAACAACTCCGTAATGCTTAAACCCAACAAGATAGGCTACCAAGAGAAAGAGAAGACCTTGAAAGGCACTAAGACCGATGAGGTATGTTGTCTTCTGTCGGGTTTTATCTGCCATGAAGCCAAGCCATAGGGACAAGAGTGCAGGTAAATAAGCAATGCTGTCAGCCAAGCCAACTAATAATTTAGAATCATAAACGGTTGCCAGATAAACCACAAAGACCATGTTATAGATGTTGGCACCAAGATTTTGCCAACTAGCGGCTAATAATCGACCAGCAATAAACTTATTTTTTAAGAGTTTGAGCATGCGTTGCCTCCTTGTCTTGATATTTTTTTAGGACAAGAGCAAACTCATCCACATCTACTCGTCCATACTTGACATAAAAACTCGTATTGAGCAACAATTTTCTTGCTGTGTTGAGATATTTGATGTCTGGCACAAGAGTATAAACATCTAACAAGGTATCGGCTATTCCCAGCATGCCATCATTGTAGCCCGGTCTCTGAGCAAACTCAAAGTCAATAGTATCGGCTAGCTTTATAATGTTTAGCAAGTACCGTTCTTTATCTAGGTACATGAGTCCTTGAATGTAACCAGCGTTCCCCTTGTCAATATAAGGTGAAGCACAGTTATTGCCGATAGACAAGACCTCACCTGATGTGGTCTTGACCAATGCTGACTGTACCTTGTCCAAACCATAAGACAGAAGCTCATCTGGCAAGTCATCTTTAAGTAAAATCAAACTCCCCAGCAATCCCGTCAAACCATAAAGAGAAGCTGTGTCTACTTGATAGCGAAACAGTTCTTTCTGGGCGAGACTTACTTGATAGATAGCAAAAGTGTCGTTAAGCAAAGATACACGCGACAAAAAGGAGGGCCCTGTCAACTCTTCCTTGTTTAGAGCAGTAGCATCCAATTCATAACTGAAATCAGCAGGAACTGTATCCATTTTCAACATCCTTAACAGGTTTCTTGCTGTCTTGATATTGGCGTTTGGTGAGAGTAAATAGCTGAAAAATCCCCTAAGGTCTGTCTTGATCCCGTAGTTCTCTAGTAGGTGATGTAAAATCCTAAGGTTAGTCTTCAACTCGCTAGCCTTTTTTACCTGCAAACGAGCCAGACAATAAAGCAAGAGATTGGCAACCTTATGGCAGTCTGCCACTTTGCCATCAAGCCCGTTCCACTCTTTTAGGGCAATGTCGTGATAGATGCCAGATAGAGGCTTATCTCCTTCTTGATAGAGGTACTCCAAATCCACAAAGTACAACTCACCAGCTCCATCAATAAGGAGGTTATCAGGGTGAATATCGTGTAAAATCAAGTTCTGCTGATGGAAATAGGCAACAAGTTCAAGCAACTTATCGGTCATATCTAAAAAATGACGAAAAAGTCCTAAATTATTCCTAAAATCATCTGTGTTTTCCGAACGGTAGGCAAAAACAGTGTAGGACTTGATGTAGGTGTAAAAATCTTCACCAATGATTTCTTCATAGATATAGTAGGTGTTCAACCATTCTTTAACCTTTTCGACGGTTTTGGGAACATAGTGGTTCAAACGTGTAGCCTGCTCGTATTCTTTAGACCTGAGTAACTCTTTTTTAAGATTGTCGTGCTGTAACACATGTGGTCGACTTTCTTTCATCACGATTGCTTGACCATCTGACAAACGACAACCAGCGTAAACGTTACCCCCGTTACTAGCTTTTTTTATGCTGTCAATCTGATAATGGTTTCCCAAATAACTGTCTTCTACCGTGTCATCAGGTTGAATATCATCAATCCATGATGGTAAATCAAAGTAATTTCTTTGAACATCTTGCCACTCTTCTTGATTGGAACCGATAAGCGTTGGAAAACCATCTTTAATATGCTTTAAGTCTAGCCGAATCGTCCCAAAGCGATAAAAGAGCAGTTTGGAATCTTTATAGGGTCGGTCACTCATAATATAAATCCCTTCCCAATCTCGAGGCAAGGCGTCATATAACCAATCAAGTAAGGTTAAAAAGTGCTGATGGTTTTCTGGATAGATGGTGAAAAATTTACCGGATTCCGCCATGGTTTCTTTGACAGAAAAGTTTGTCCAAACTTCTTTGTCGTCCTTGAGATATTTATAAGCAACCTGCTGCTCATCTAATAGGGGAATCAATATATTTTTGATATCTTGATAATTTTCCCAAGTAGCAGAAACATGGATTTTATAGCCAAAAACTGGGAGTTTTGTCGCATCGATATGGCGTAATTTAAAACTATTTTTGTCCATAATCACCTCCATTTTTCTTTTTCGCTTTTTTAAAAAAGATTGGTCTCTCATCACTTTTAGAAGTATTTGAAGTCTCTTTATTTCCAGTATTAAACTGTTCCTTATTCCAATGACCTGAAAACTCCTTTTCATCATAGGTGCAGTTATTTGTGTATAATTTCATCTTTTATGCTCCTTAGTGAGATTGTTAAAAACAGAGAACCGAAGCTCTCTGCAAAAAAAGAAAACTAACAACCAAAGGTCAAAACCGGACAACCATTTGTCGTGATTTCAATCTGCTGAACAAGAGGTTTCTTGTTAATTGTCTTTAAAAATTTTGTCATATCAACAGCTCCTTGCTGTAAAATTAGTTATATTATGCCACTAAAAAAGTAGAATGTCAATACTTTATTTTCAGATTTTTTATAATTTTGTAACTTCTGCGACCTGAGATATTGTACGGGTATAAACGGCAAAATCACCCAACAATTACAAGGAACAAAAAAGGAGTGGGACAACTACCCTAAATGGGTGTTTGTCCTGCCTCCGTTGTCTTTCTTACAACTCGATAATCTTACCAGTCTTCAAGTAGACCACCCACTCGCAGACATTTTTAGCGTAATCGCCGATACGCTCGAGGTAAATCAGGACTTGGAAATACTCCTTGCCTGAGAACACGGTTTCTGGTTGCTCACGGATACGCTCAACAGCTAAGTTTTGAATATCCTTGAACATCAAATCAATCTCCTCATCACGCGCAGCGATTTCGTAGGCTTTTTCCTCATCACCAGTCATGTAGACCTCAAGAGCGTCTTCGACCATGTATTTAACGGCCTTGCCCATCTTTTTGATTGCTGCTTCTACTTCTGGGATGCGCTCCTCACCCTTCATGCGAATGGTAGCTTTGGCAATAGCTGACGCGTGGTCACCCATGCGCTCAACATCGCTTGAAGCCTTGAGAACCGTGATAACCGTCCGTAGGTCATGCGAAACGGGCTGTTGAAGTGCGATAATCTCTAGCGATTTCTTCTCCAACTTGGTTTCAAAATTATTGACCACTTCATCTTGCTCAATCACTTCCTTTGCCAAGACACGATCATGGCTAACAAAGGCACGGACAGTCTTGTTAATTTGGGTCAAGACTTCCGTTCCCATGGCATAAAATTGATTATGGAGCTTTGCTAATTCTTCATCAAATTGTGAACGTAACATACGCTACCTCTTTTCTGTTTTGCTTTGCTAAAGGTCACTTTAGATACCTCTAGCGTTTGGTTGTTCAGGCGAATACACGAGGTGACAGCCTTAACACTTTTACTATCCGAACTTACCAGTAATATAATCCTCAGTTCGTTTATCACTTGGATTCAGGAACATTTCCTTGGTTGTTCCATACTCAATCAGCTCACCATCAAGGAAAAAGCCTGTTCGCTCTGAAATCCGTGACGCTTGTTGCATAGAGCGTGTGACCAAGAGAAGAGTATACTGATCCTTGAGTCCATAGAGAGTCTCTTCAATCTTACCTGCTGAAATAGGGTCAAGAGCTGAGGTCGGTTCGTCTAGTAAAATAATTCTAGGGCTGGTTGCCAGAACCCTTGCAACACAAACCCGCTGTTGCTGTCCACCTGACAGACCGATGGCTGAATCATGTAGCCGATCTTTCACCTCGTCCCAGATAGAAGCCCCTTTTAGAGAGGTCTCGACAATTTCATCCAGCACTTGCTTGTCCTTGACGCCATTTAAGCGCAGACCATAGACCACATTTTCATAGATGGACATGGGGAAGGGGTTAGGCTGTTGGAACACCATTCCGATTTCCTTACGTAGTTCAACCGTGTCAGTCCGTGGACTGTAGACGTTATGACCGTTGTAAGTTACAGAACCTGTCACTGTTGCTTCAGGATTAAGATCGTGCATGCGGTTGATGGAACGCAGCAGTGTTGACTTTCCAGAGCCTGATGGACCGATGAGCGCAGTGATGGCTTTCTCTTTGAAATCCATGCTCACACCGTTAAGGGCCTTTTTCTTACCAAAATAGACCGATAAATCGTTGATGCTTAAAATAGAATCTGTCATACGTCCTCCTATCCGAATCGACCCGTGATGTAATCGCGTGTAGATGGCAATTTAGCATTTTGGAAGACCTGAGAGGTCTTGTCATACTCAATCAAATCACCCAGATAGAAGAAAGCAGTATAGTCGCTAGCGCGCGCTGCTTGTTGCATGTTGTGGGTCACGATGATGATGGTGTAGTTTTTCTTCAGCTCCATCATGGTCTCTTCTAGCTGCATGGTTGCAATCGGGTCAAGGGCTGAAGCAGGCTCGTCCATAAGTAAAATATCAGGTTTAACAGAGATTGCCCGTGCAATGCAAAGTTTCTGTTGTTGCCCTCCAGATAAGGATAGGGCTGATTTGTGCAAATCATCCTTAACCTGATCCCAGAGCGCTGCTTGCTTGAGTGATGTTTCAACAAGTTCATCAAGCACTTTTTTATCCCTGACACCAGCTCGTTCATGGGGGAAGGTGATGTTATTGTAAATCGATTTTGCAAAAGGATTAGGACGTTGGAACACCATGCCGATGTGTTTGCGCACCTCGTACACATTCATGTCCTTGCGGTTAACATCGATACCCTCATAAAGGATTTCTCCGGTCACTTTTGCGATGTCAATGGTATCATTCATCCGATTCAAACTACGTAAGTAGGTTGATTTCCCACAGCCTGAAGGTCCAATCAATGCTGTAATTTTATTTTTTTCAAACTGCATATCGATGCCCTTGATGGCCTCTTTTTGCCCATAATAAACGTGCAAATCTTTGGTCTCTAAGGCAACAGTTTCTGGCGAAAACGTGATAATGTGACGTTCATTCCAGTTATAGTCAGCCATATCGTCTCCTTTTTAATGTTAGAAGATAGCATCCTCTAAGAGCCTATTTTTTTGTATGTCGTTGTGACAGACGACATCGGTGCTGTCTACCATTTGGTTTTAACAGCTTAATGTCTATTTACTCTGCTGATGTTAGTTTCTTGTAAAGCGTCTTACCAATGTAGCGAGCAGAGAGGTTGAAGATTAAGATAAAAATCAGCAAAACTGCTGCTGAACCAGTTGATACTTGAATAGCATCCGGAATGGTACCTTCACTATTAACTTTCCAGATGTGTACCGCCAGAGTTTCAGCTTGGCGAAAAATTGAAATCGGACTGGTGACACTCAACACATTCCAGTTACTCCAATCAAGTGCTGGAGCTGATTGTCCGGCAGTATAGATAAGTGCTGCTGCCTCACCAAAAATCCGTCCTGAAGCCAAAACAATCCCAGTAACAATCCCCGGCAGAGCCTCCGGAATAACGACATAAATAACCGATTCCCAGCGAGACAACCCCAATGCCAGACCAGCTTCACGCTGAGTATGATGAACATTGCGCAGACTATCTTCGATGGTTCTCGTCATTTGCGGCAGGTTAAAGACAGTCAAAGCTAGAGCACCTGAAATGATAGAAAATCCATATTCAAATTGAACAACGAAAATCAAATAACCGAAAAGTCCGACAACCACGGATGGTAAAGAGGATAAAATTTCGATACAGGTTCGAATAAAATTAGTCAACCAGCCTTTTTTGGCATATTCTGCCAAATAGATGCCAGCTCCCATGGATAAAGGAACCGAGATGAGCAAGGTAATAACCAGCAGGAAAAATGAATTGTAGAGCTGAATACCAATACCACCGCCTGCTTGATAGGATGAGGATTTCCCTGTTAAGAATTGCCAGTTGACATGAGGTAGCCCCCTCAGCAGGATGAAGAGTAAGAGAGCGGTCAAAATAGTCACGATAAGTCCTGCAATGGTGTACAGAACTCCTGTCATCAGCTTGTTAATCTGTTTAGCGTGCATAGTTTTTCTTACCCTCTCTCGTAATCAATTTCATAATCATATTGAAGATTAAACTCATGACCAAAAGAACCAATGCTAGAGACCAGAGCACATTGTTTTGAACGGTTCCCATAACCGTGTTACCAATCCCCATAGTCAATACAGACGTCAAGGTTGAGGCAGGGGTGATCAGTGAGGTTGGAATAACAGCCGAGTTACCAACTACCATCTGGATTGCCAGCGCCTCACCGAAGGCACGTGCCATACCAAAAATAACAGCTGTAAAAATACCTGGGCGAGCCGCATTGAGGATAACACGCCAAATAGTTTGCCAACGTGTCGCTCCCATGGCGAGACTAGCTTCTTTATAGTGACGAGGAACAGCTTTTAGACTATCTAGGGTCATAAAGGTAACTGTTGGCAAAATCATGACAAAGAGGACAAAAATTCCTGATAAGATACCAAAACCAGTTCCACCAAAAATGCTTCTGACAAATGGTACAACGACTTGTAAACCGATAAAACCGTAAACAACAGATGGAATACCCACCAAAAGCTCAATAACCGGTTGCAAGATCTTAGTGCCATACTTGGGAGAAATTTCCGTCATGAAGACAGCCGCACCGATGGCGATAGGGGTTGCAATAAGCGCTGACAAAATGGTAACGATAAAAGACCCTGAAATCATGGGCAAGGCACCCATTAAGGGCTTGCCATCGTCTCCCTTAACATTGGGTTGCCACTCCTTACCAAAGAGAAAGTCTATCGGATTGATGCCATCCACAAAAAATGTCGACAGGCCTTTTTGGGCAACAAAAATTAAAATCATAAAGACAATAAATACAATCAGTGCCAAGCAGGCAAAGGTAATTGTCTTGCCGAATTTTTCTAAGCGTGAATTTTTTGACGACGATAGCAATTTTTTTGCAAGTTCTTGATTTTTCACAACGTCTCCTTTATTTAGGGGTGACCTGACCATTAGCGTCCTTGATGACTTTCATCTCTGAGATTGGGATATAACCAATTGTTACAACAACTCCTTGTTGCACTTTATCCGTCATCATGTAATCCAAAAATTCCTTGGTTAAACCAGTTGGCTCTCCCATGGTATACATGTGTTCATAAGACCACAGTGGCCATTTATTGGTCGCAATGTTATCAATTGTTGCTGCATAACCATTGAGCTTTAAGCTTTTGACTGAATCATCTAAATAGGACAAAGCAAGATAAGAAATCGCTCCTGGTGTTTGAGAGACAATCGACCTCACCGTCCCGTTTGAGTCTTGTTCTTGACTTTGCTTGGCAGATTGCCCATCCATGACAACACTATCAAAAGTTGATCGTGAACCAGAACTAGCTGCTCGGTTGATGATGGAAATCTCTAAATCTTTACCACCAACTTCTTTCCAGTTGGTGTACTCACCTGTAAAGATTTTTCGTAACTGCTCTACAGTTAAATCATCGACCGTCACTTCTTTGTTGACAATGACAGCGAGACCTGCAACAGCAACCTGATGATCGACCAAGCTTGCAGCGTCGATGCCGTCTTTTTCTTCTGCAAAGAGGTCACTGTTGCCAATTTGAACAGCTCCTGACTGAACCTGCGATAAGCCTGTACCGGAACCACCACCTTGAACATTGATGGTCTTACCAATATTTGTTGAGCCAAATTCATCAGCCGCTGCTTCAACCAAAGGTTGCAAGGCTGTTGAACCTACAGCTGTAATTGACTCTCCACGGTCAATCCATTTGGCACAAGCTGACAGACTGAGACCAAAGAGGGCAACAGCCAGTCCCTTAAACAATTTTTTGTTCACAATAATTTCCTTTCAAGCGTGGTACAAATTGTAGCACTTCCATTATACTATACCATAGTCTCCCTCTATTTGTATAGAGGTTAGTGAAGACGAAGCCCTTTTGGAAAATGATTTTTTATTGTTTGACCAACAACTTTTGCAAAACCTAGACCATTTCCTTGGACAACAAGTTGATACCAGCCATTTAGCAGGGGCTCAGAAAGTGTCACCGTTAGACCACGAGCATAATCTTCAAATGCTTCATCACTGATGTTGACTGTTTGCTTGACTTCGCTAGGCTTTAGGGCAAGACCGAGCGCAAAGCTAGGTTCAAATCGATTTTTCTTAAACGTCCCTAAATGCAAACCATTGCGCGCAATTTTTACACCTTTTAGAGCTGGCAAGTCACGTGGTAACAGATAGAGTTGTTCACCAAAGGTTTGCAAAACACCGTCCAATTCAACAAATAAATGCTGTCTCGCAAAATCTTGCCAGAGCTGATGTTCCTGCTTGGTCAGATTAGTTTTCTCAGGCTTAATACGTTGGCGCTCAGAAGAGCGTGTGTCTTCTAACACCGCGACAAATTGACCTTCACCCCTGAAACGATGGGAATACATCCTAGCGGTCTGCTCTTGCTCAATCCCCGCTGACATACCGTTTATTTTCGGAATATCAACCAATTTCAAAAAGTTATAGGTCTCTAACAGCCAAGAAACGACCGCTTCATTTTCTTCAGGTGACCAGGTACAGGTTGAATAGACTAGCCTCCCCCCAGGTGCCAGCATATCAATGGTATCCTGTAAAATAGCCTGTTGCAGCTTGGCACAGGTGACTGGATATTCGTTATGCCAATACTGGCAGGCAGCGGGATCTTTTCTAAACATCCCTTCTCCTGAACAGGGACCGTCAAAGACGATAAGGTCAAAATAGTTTGAAAAAATTCTTGCCAAACGATCTGCACTGTCATTGGTAACAACCACATTTCTCGCCCCAAAACGCTCAATGTTTTCGACCAGAACCTTGCTCCGTTTGGTCGAAATCTCATTGCTAACAAGCAAGCCTGTGTTGCCCAGATAAGAGAGGATATGGGTCGATTTTCCACCTGGCGCCGCCGCTAAATCAAGCACGCACATCCCCGGTTTAATGCCTGCAACCTGAACCACCATCTGAGCAGCTGGCTCTTGCGAATAAACCAAGCCTGTCACATGTTCAGCTGATTTACCAGAAATCTTACCGTAGTAGCCCCAAGGTGTCTGGGGAATCGGATTGGAAAAGCGTTTTTGCGCTTCCTTTAATGGATTGACACGAAAAGCAGAAACAGCTGGTTCTTCAAAACTCGCCAGAAACTCATCTGCCTCTTGACCTAGTAAGGCTCGATATTTTTCAACAAAATCATTTGGTAATGTCATGAGTCTATTATACTACACAAGGGTAAACAAAAGCAAACTCCCTAGCTCGAAAGTAGAGAGTATCAGTGCTTTATTGCCTTGTCAAAATTGTTTTGACATCCAACTGCTCCTGTGCCGGATAAAAGATGACCGACTGTCGACTGAGCATATCTAATTTTGACCCATCCAAGGTCTCAAGGAGATAGCCCAACTCTTCTCCCATGATGGCAGCGGCTAAATAATCCCAGGGACAGAGGTAAGAGGCATAGCCCCAGATCTGACCAGCTAGCACACGCGCCATGCTCAAACCAGCACAGCCATAATTTCTAACACCTAGTGAGCGATTGAACAAGTCTGCCAGATGATAGGCGTTTTGGGCATAAAGACGGGTATTGCTTGCGACTACGGACTGATTGAGCAAGCCTCCACCCATCAAGGGCAGAACCTCCCCATTGCAGGTTACAGGAAACCCTTTGCCGCCGCTGTACAGCTTGTCTGCCATGACATCATAAATCAATCCAAACTGTCCGACGCCATCTTCCAAATAGGCCAACATCACTGCAAAGTCCTGCTGCTGGGTCACAAAGTTAACTGTTCCGTCGATAGGGTCAATGACCCAGACTGCGCCTCTAGAAGGGTTAGTTTTTAGGTTGTCCTCCTCAGCTAAAAAATGGTCATTAGGGTACCTATCTTGAATCGAATCAACCAAAAATTGCTGACACGCCTTGTCAACATTGGTCACCAGATCGGTTGCTACTGATTTGGTTTCAACCTTAATCTCAATCCCCATCTGTTCTTTAATCAGAAGTCCAGCCTGACGAATGAGTTGCTGGGCAAAAATAAACTTATCGTTCAAGTCGCAGTACCCCCGTTCCTTTTTCCTGGGCGACTTTCACCGCTCGATAGATGGAGTAGCCACTGACCTGCTCAAACTCACGTCCAAGTCTCTTTTCTTCACTCTTAGACCTGACGACAGTCTTGAACATAGCATAGCTGTTTAGAAAGTCTGTCACCTTGATCTGATCCTCGTAGGCATCTTCAACCATGGTTAAAAAATGAAGCACTGCGGTCATGTCGTCAGTGCTCCAAGATAAATCAATAGGATAAGTGTATTGTTTAGTCATAATACCGATCAATCTCCGCTCTAATGGTAGCCTGTTTTAGTTCGTGCTTGCGGTAATCCCGAGACAAGAAGGCACGAATCTCATCTTCGTTGAATCCTATCTGCATTCGTTTTTTGTCCATCAAAATTGGACGACGCAAGAGATTTGGGTTTTTCGTAATGAGGGTCAACAGTTCTGAAACGGATAGCTCATCAACATCAATATTCAACTTTTGGAAAACTTTTGACCGCGTTGAAATAATATCCTCCGTGCCGTTTTCAGTGAGTGAGAGGATCGTCATCAACTCATCACGTGACAGAGGACTGGTAATGATATTATGTTCCCGAAAAGGGACCTTATGCTTGGTTAGCCAAGCTTTTGCCTTCCTGCAGCTTGTACAACTGGGAGAGATGAATAGTGTTAACATACTTTTATCCCCTGTAACATAGTCACTTCCATTATACAAGTTTTTTGCTCAAATTTCTATACTTTTTCCCAGTTTTTTGAGATTTTTTTATCAAATTCTAGCTGTTCAACCAACTTTTCAACAGAATCGAACTTAATCATGTCACGAATTTTGCTCAGCCAAAGAATTTCAATGGTTTCACCATAGATGTCCTCATCAAAATCAAACAGATGAGCCTCTAAACGTAGGTCTTGACCGTCAAAGGTCACGTTTTTACCGACGCTTGTCATAGAGCGGTAACGATTGCCCTTGACCAGAATATCCGCCACATAGACACCATCAGCAGGTAAAAAGGTTCGGTCGATCGGTGCTAAATTAGCGGTCGGAAATCCCATGGTTCGCCCCCTAGCATCGCCATGTACCACAATGCCACGGGTTGAAAATTCATAACCCAAAAGACGATTGGTCGTCTCGATATGTCCTTTTGAAATGGCGCGACGGATACGGGTTGAGCTGATTTTCTCACCATCATCTTGTAATTCAGGCACAATGACTACCTCACAGGAAGCCGCTGTTTTTAAGTCATCGGCTGGCCTTTTATCATGTCCAAAATGGTAATCAAATCCGACAACAACGACCTTGGCTTGCAGGCCTTCAATGTAGCGGGAAATGAACTCAGCCGAACTAGTTCTGGCAAAATCGCTCGTAAAGTCCATCAAGTAAAGCTGATCCACACCATACTCTGCAAACTTGGCATAGCGCTTCTCAGGATAGGTCACATGCAGGAGCAAGTCGGGCGTGAAACGGGCAAAAGCTAATTTTGGTGACTCATAAAAGGTCAGCACAGCAACTTTTAGCTGTCTGGCCTGTGCAATGGCTCTTGCCTCTTCAAAAAGTTTCTTATGTCCACAATGAAGGGCATCAAAATATCCTAAAACCAAGACGACTGGTTCATCCACAATCAACTCTTGGTCGGTTTTTAATCTAAAAATATCCATAGCATTTATTGTAACACAAGTCAGCGATAGTCAGATAAAAATAGCTCACCTTTTGAGATGTTAGTGCAAGTCCTCTGCAAATTTATTAAGTCGCCTTAAGCGATGATTCACACCACTCTTGGTCAAGGGAGTTTCTAAGCTATCTGCCAGCTCCTGAATGGAATAATCCGGATGCTGTATCCTCTTTTGAGCGACCTCCTGCAAGTCAAGAGGCAAGCTATCTAATCCCACTCGTTCAATGATTTTGCTGATGTTATTGATTGTTTTCATGCTGGCGGTTATAGTCCGTGCAATATTGGCAGTTTCCGCATTATTAGCGCGATTGAGATCGTTTCTGGTTTCGCGATAAACTTTGACTTCTTCAAACCTATCTTTAGCATCAACAGCACCTATGACCAAGAGGAAATCCATAATGTCTTCAGCTTTTTGGAGATAGGTCATCGTGCCGTTTTTATGGTTAATGACCTTAGCATCAAGCATAAATTTTTGAAGCAGGCTCGCCAAATCCTCAGCATGATCTTGGTAAACCGAAAAAATCTCCAATTGATACTTGCCTGTTTCAGGGTCTGTCAGTGACCCTGTTGCCAAAAAAGCCCCTCGCAGGTAAGACTGTCCAGCCCCATCATTAGTCAAGATGGTTGATGATACGCCAGTCTCAAAACCAAAAAAGCTGTCTGCTAGCTGTAAATCGGCTAAAATCGCCTCTACTCCTGTCTCTAAAACCACCTGATAAACACGATTTTTCTTGAGATTGGAGCGCGTGTGGTAGCGGATTTCAGGCTGAATGGCATAAAACTGCTCAATCATTTCATACAGGTGGCGAGCAATTTTTGCCTGTTCAGTGGTCAAGGTCAGCCTGAGACCTTGGCTGGTTAAGCCCAGACTCCCTGATAATTTCATCATGGCAGCGAGTTGGTACTTGTCTGCGGTTGTACTGGTTAATACTTCTTCTTTCACTCTGGCTGTAAAGGTCATCAGTAGTTCGCTCCCAATAAGGTCATCAGTTCCTCAACCACTAGGTGCCCATCGTGAAAAGCTCCGCCATTTTCCAAACGTAAAAAGTTTGACGAAATTACCCGTTTAACCTGTTGTCGCAATCCTTCAAAATCATGCTCTACCTGCACCAAATCCTGATTAAAACGATGAGACACCATGTAGTCATGTGGCACTGGAGCGATATTTACAAGAACCGTATCCACCACACCATCACCTAGGTGTTTGGCAAGAACTCGCACGTGGTCACTGTCGCTAAAATGCTCTGTCTCTCCTCGCTGGGTCATGATGTTGCAAACATAAGTAATCTGAGCTTTTGTCTTTATCAAGGCTTGTTGGATTTCTGGAATCACCAAATTAGGCAAAATTGAGGTAAATAGTGACCCAGGTCCAAGGACAATCATATCGCTATCCATAATCGTATCAACAACTTTTCGACTGGCTGTCGGTTGTTGTTCATTGTAGGTATTAGTAACATAGACACGCTCGATTGTCCCTTGGTAATTAGCAATATGGCTCTCGCCAGATACTTGATGACCATCGGTAAAAACGGCATGTAAGGTTAAGGGCTCCTCACTAGCAGGAAAAATCTTGCCTGTCGTGTGGAAAAACTTGGTCAAAATCTGCATGGCTTGGTAAGTGGACCCTTGCATTTCTGAAATACCGGCAATAATCAGATTGCCTAGTGGGTGACCCGATAGGCTATTTTGTCCTTGGAAACGGTACTGAAAAATCTTCTCATAAAACTTTGGCATGTCACTCATCGCTACCAACACGTTCCTCAAATCTCCTGGCGGTGCTAGTCGCATATCTTGCCGAAGGGTACCCGATGATCCTCCGTCATCAGCTACGGTAACAATGGCCGTGATGTCAACATCTTCGTGACGGAGACTACTGAGAATGACCGGAATGCCTGTTCCACCGCCAATAACTGTTATCTTAGGCTTTCTCATGACCGGTTCACCGTCTCCTTTCGTTTATCCTTATCTCGGTGACTCTCGTTGACGGTCCACTCCTTGGCAATATCTGCCGCCAAACGATGAGCGAAAGCAACACTGCGGTGCTGACCTCCCGTACAACCGATTGCAATGGTTAAAACGGACTTGCCTTCCTTTTGATAACCAGGTAGAATCGGCGCTATCAGACGGTACAAGTTATGATAAAAATCCTCAGATACTTGAGAAGCCATCACATAGTCAAAAACAGGTTGATCCAATCCAGTCTGCTCTCGCAATTCCGGAACATAGTGAGGATTTGGCAAGAATCTCACATCAAATACCAAATCAGCATCGATAGGCAAGCCATACTTGAATCCAAAACTCACGACTTCAATACGAAACTGACCCTGCTGATCTGCTTGTGCAAACTGCTCTGCAATGGTTTGTCGTAACTGACGAGGCGTAATCTCTGTGGTCTCCACCACATTCTGACTGAAACTTTTAAGTGGCGCCAAGAGCTCTCGTTCGCGCTTTATCCCGTCCAGAACTCGACCAGCCGCTGCTAAAGGGTGACTACGACGGGTCTCCTTGTACCGTGAAACAAGCTCACTATCTGTCGCGTCTAGAAATAGGATTTTGAAATCAAGCTGCTCATTGCTTTCTAAACTATCCAACATCTGGGTGATTTCAGCAAAAAACTGCCTACTTCTCATGTCGACGACTAGAGCAACGTGGTCATAATCATTGGTTTGTCCAACCAACTCCAAAAACTTTGGAACAAGGGTAGGTGGCATGTTATCAATGGTAAAGTAGCCTAAGTCTTCAAAAGACTGGATAGCAACGGTCTTCCCCGCACCGCTCATCCCAGTAACGACAACTAATTTGATGGGTTTGGTCATCTGAACTCTCCTTTGTTTAACGATTTACTCCTTCGTTTCGTTTATTATAGCACAAAGACCCCTTAAAGGACAGGACAAGGTGCATCAACTTTGACTCATCCATAGGCTTGAACCGTTATTCTCCCAACACCCCCTCTACCAGCAAGACAATCATCTATTCAGCTGTCAGAATTGTTAACAACTTATTAGCCATTTTCGGTGAGACGAGCATATGAATTGATGAAGCCGTGTTAGCTGCGACACGGGTTAGAATTCCAAAGTTATCGTTATTGCTTTTTTCCAAAATAAAAAACAAAAACACCTTGAAAATTCTGAATATTTAGTGTAAAATGGTCAGCACATTATCTAAAGGAGTATGTATGAAAAAATATCTATTGGCCTGCCTAACAGCTCTATTTTTGGTTTTTAACACCAGATCAACAACTGTTTTGGCAGAAGAAGATGTCCTACGAGTCGGCATGGAAGCAGCTTACGCTCCCTTTAACTGGATCCAAAGTGATGACAGCAACGGTGCAGTCCCAATTGATGGCACCAACCAATACGCCAACGGCTACGATGTCCAAGTCGCCAGGAAAATTGCTGACAGGATGGGCAAAAAATTGGTCATCGTCAAAACCTCTTGGTCTGGCTTAATTCCAGCCCTGACATCTGGCAAAATCGACCTCATCATCGCAGGCATGAGTCCCACCGAAGAGCGAAAACTCGAAATCGACTTTTCAGAGAGCTACTACACTTCCGAGCCTGTCCTTGTCGTACGCACGGACAGCGACTATGCAAAAGCGACCAGTCTAGCTGACTTTGCAGGGGCGAGGGTGACCTCCCAGCAAGGGGTCTACCTCTACAACCTTATTTCTCAGATTGAGGGCGTCTCCCAGCAGACTGCCATGGGGGATTTTGGTCAAATGCGCCAAGCTCTCCAGTCTGGGATTATTGACGCCTATGTCTCTGAGCGACCAGATGGAATTTCGGCCCAATTGGCCTCTAAAGACTTCACCATGGTCTCTCTCAAGGAAGGGTTTGAAGTTAGCGAGTCCGATGTCGCTCTGGCAATTGGTATGCGCAAAGGCGATAAAAACCGCGAATTGGTCAACCAAGCCTTAGCAGATTTCCCAGCTGAAGAGCAGACCAAGCTCATGGACAGTATGATTCCCCTCCAACCCATAGAAGAAATTATCGAGGAGAAAGTTTCCTTCTTCAATCAGGCTTGGAACATTTTCACAGGCAACTGGAAAGCTCTCCTTAGCGGAACAGGCATGACCCTGCTCATCTCTATCTTAGGCACCATCTTCGGTACAATGATTGGTCTTGCGATTGGGGTCTTTCGTACCGCACCAAGAGCGATCAACAAGGCAGCCCGCCTTGCCCAGCAAATCGGCAACTGGCTCATCCACATCTATGTCGAAATCTTCCGTGGCACCCCAATGATTGTTCAATCCATGGTCATCTATTATGGTACCGCCCAGGCCTTTGGTCTCAACCTTGACCGAACTCTCGCTGCCATTTTCATCGTCTCTATCAATACAGGAGCCTATATGAGTGAGATTGTTCGCGGTGGTATCCACGCCGTGGACAAGGGGCAATTCGAGGCGGCGACCGCTCTTGGCTTTACCCATCACCAGACCATGAAAAAAATCGTTCTTCCACAAGTCATTCGTAACATTCTGCCATCAACAGGGAACGAATTTGTCATCAACATCAAGGATACCTCTGTCCTCAATGTCATCTCCGTAGTCGAACTCTATTTCTCTGGAAATACCGTCGCTACACAAACTTACCAATACTTCCAAACCTTTGCGGTTATTGCGGTCATCTATTTCATCTTGACCTTTACCGTGACCCGTATCTTACGCGCCATCGAAAAGCGGATGGACATGGATGAATATACCACAGGAGTCAACAATTATTGAAGAAACATGTTATCACACTACTCCTTGTCCTGCTTTTACCTTTATTAACCGTCAAAGGCAGTGCATCTGATGATGAATTTTTGCGCATCGAAACTGATGCCGCATACGCTCCTTTTAGCTGGACCCAATCAGATGCCAGCAACGGTGCTATTCCCATTGAAGGCACCAATCAATACGCTAACGGTTACGACATTCAGGTCGCTAAAGCCATAGCAGAGCAGTTAGGTAGGAAACCCCTTGTGGTTAAAACCAGCTTTACAGGTCTGATTCCTGCTCTTACTTCTGGCAAGGTTGACCTGATTATCGCCGGTATGAGCCCGACTGACGAACGTCGCTTACAAATTGATTTTTCAGAGACCTACTACCGCTCAGCACCTGTCTTAGTTGTTCGATCAGATAGCCCTTACGCTCAAGCTAAGCAGCTCAGCCATTTTGCAGGAGCAGCTATCACCTCCCAACAAGGGACCTACCTTTATGACCTTATCTCACAAATTAAGGGTGCCCACCAAGAAACAGCCATGGGGGATTTTACCCAGATTCGGCAAGCTCTCCTTTCTGGTGTTATCGATGCTTATGTGACTGACCGCCCTGATGGTATCGCCGCCGAAGTTGCCTCACCCGAATTCAAAATGATTGTTCCCGAAGATGGTTTTGAGGTGAGCGCCTCTGATGTCGACCTAGCAATTGGAATCCAAAAAGGCAATGATACACTCAAAGCAACCGTCAATCAGGTCTTGGCCAATACCCTTAAAGACCAACAAGCACTGATGGATCAAGTTGTCCCTTGGCAACCATTGGTTGAGACCGACGCCGATAGCCAACCAAATTTTATCCAGCAGATGCGACAGATTTTAAAGGACAATTGGCAAACCTTTCTTAGTGGTACAGCCATGACCTTGCTCATCGCCATTACAAGCACCGTTATCGGTACTAGCATTGGCTACGGTATCGGTGCTTTCCGTACAGCTCCTAAAGCCAATCACCCCCTACTAGCTATCTTGCAAGGGCTACTGGGACGGTTGATTACCATTTATGTTGAGGTCTTTCGAGGGACCCCGATGATTGTTCAATCTATGGTCATCTACTACGGCACTGCCCAAGCTTTTGGGGTAGACTTAAACCGGACATGGGTAGCAATTTTTATCGTAGCTGTCAATACAGGGGCCTACATGAGTGAGACCATCAGAGGAGCCATTCTAGCTATTGACAAGGGACAATTCGAGGCAGCAACTGCGCTTGGCTTTACTCATGGCCAAACCATGACAAAAATTGTGTTACCACAGGTTTTTCGCTATACCTTACCTGCTATCGGTAATGAATTCGTTCTCAATATTAAGGACACCTCTGTACTCAATGTGATTTCAGTGGTGGAGCTCTACTTCTCTGGAAATACGGTCGCCACACAGACCTATCAATACTTCCAGACTTTTACCCTAATCGCTATCATTTACTTTATCTTAACCTACACTGTGACTCGTCTCTTGCGCCACCTTGAGCAGCGCTTGGATGCTGATGACTACACAGGAGGTATGACCGTATCAATCGGAGGGACACATGACTAAGCCAATTTTAGACATCAAACAACTTGAAAAATTCTATGGACAGAACCAGGTGCTCAAAGGCATTTCACTGACGGTACAAGCTGGGGAGGTCATCTCCATCATCGGCTCGTCAGGTTCTGGAAAATCCACCTTCTTGCGTTCCATCAACCTTTTGGAAGAACCGACAGCTGGGGATATTTTATTCCATGGCAAAAATATTGCAGACACTGACTTTGACCTTCACACCTATCGAGAAAAAGTCGGCATGGTCTTTCAGTCCTTCAATCTCTTTGACAACCTCAATGTCTTAGAGAATGCCATCGTCGCCCAGACCACCGTCCTCAAACGTGACCGATTAGAAGCCGAGGCCATCGCCAAAGCCAATCTTGAAAAAGTCGGCATGGGCGAGCAGTACTGGCTAGCTAAGCCCAAACAGCTCTCAGGTGGACAAAAACAACGGGTCGCTATCGCCCGTGCCCTCTCTGTTGACCCCGAAGCCATCCTCTTTGATGAGCCAACCTCAGCCCTTGATCCTGAAATGGTCGGCGAAGTACTCAAAACCATGAAAGACTTGGCACATTCTGGCTTGACCATGATCATCGTAACCCACGAGATGGCCTTTGCCAAAGAAGTCTCTGACCGTGTCATCTTCATGGATAAAGGTGTGATTGCGGAAGAAGGCACACCTCAGCAGATTTTTGAGAACCCTCAGGAAGAACGCACAAAAGAGTTCTTACAACGCTTCTTGGGGAGCTAAGAAAATAGATAAAACAACAATATCACCTCGCGTCTGAGACGAGGCGATTTCTTATTGCCAGCTTTTTCGTGAATGATTTGATGATATCATCCCTCGTCCGGGTCGTCGTTCAACATGCCAGCAGCATTTACTTGACCAGAATAATCTTGGATTTTTCCAGCAGAATAGAGTATAATGAAAAATAGAGATTTTTAGAAAGGTCGATATCTTGTGAAGTTCTCTCGTTTACAACTCAGCTTAATTACCCTTAATCTTATTGGTGTTATTGCCATCAGCTATCTCCTTGTCACCCGTCAGCAAAGTCTACCAGCACTCTTCAAACAAGTAATTGTCAATTCCCGTACCTCTGCAGACTTACCTTCTTCCAGCTCAGAAATATCAACTGAACCTATTCCCAGTTCAGAAGGAACAGAAACATCTGCTTCCAGTTCAGAAGCACCAACCGTCTCTGACCCCACTCAACTCATGCCACAACATAACCATAATTACGCTGCCAACGACTATGCTTATGATATCAAAGATATTCAGGCCTATCTCAAGGGAGATAAGCCTTATGATGGTCAACCGCTTGTTTTTATCACGATTGATGACGGTGCAAACCATGACATAACACCACGAGTCTTAGATCTTCTTAAAGAGCATCAGGTACATGCGACCTTTTTCCCAATTGGTTCTGAGGTCACTCCAGACAAGGCAAAACTCTATCACAGACAAATCAATGAAGGACACGCGATTGGACTCCATAGTTATAGTCACGATTTAGACTTACTCTACCCTGGTCGTGTCCCAAATGTTGATCAAATCGCCTTTGAAGCCAAGCAAGCAGATAAGGCATTTAAGCGTGTCCTGGGGATGAAATTCCAAACGCACGTCTGGCGCTACCCAGGTGGAGCCTTGTCTTGGCAAGGGCTTGATGCTGCTCACAGTCGCCTCGCAGATTTAGGTCTGATTTGGCTAGATTGGAACGCCAGTTTAGGGGATGCCGAACCAACTTATCGTCGACCTCAAACTGTTGATGAGATGATTGCCTTTCACGCTAAGTCACTGGAAAAGTACCCACAGTCCCCCCAGCAGTTAAAAGTGGTTCTTCTCCACGATGCCCCAGATAAAACCCTCACCCTAGAAACACTGCCACACATTATCCAATATTACAAGGATAATGGCTATACGTTTGGAGTATTGCACTAATGACTACTATCCCCATCCAGCCTGGCGAACGTATCGACCAGCTGTTCTCTACTGATGTCAAAATCATCCAAAACCGCGACGTCTTCAACTACTCGGTGGACAGTGTCCTCCTCTCACGCTTCCCAAAACTCCCCAGCCGTGGCCTCATCGTTGACCTCTGCTCTGGTAATGGAGCAGTTGGTCTCTTTGCTAGCTCCCAAACTCAGGCACAGATTATCCTCGTGGAGTTGCAGGAGCGGTTAGCGGAAATGGCTGAGCGCTCCATTCGGCTCAACAACTTGACCGACCAAGTAAGTGTGATTAACGATGACCTGAAAAACCTGACGCAACACATCAAACCATCGCAGGTTGATTTGATTGTCTGCAATCCACCCTATTTCAAAGCTACAGAGACCTCCAAAAAAAACCTCAGCGAACACTACCTGCTGGCCCGTCATGAAATCACCACCAACCTCGATGAAATTTGCAAGGTCAGCCAACAAGCTCTCAAATCCAACGGCAGACTGGCTCTAGTCCATCGACCAGACCGTCTTCTGGAGATTATTGATACCCTCAAGCAGTATAAACTGGCTCCCAAGCGCATCCAATTCATCTACCCCAAAGCAGGCAAGGAAGCCAATATGCTCTTGATTGAGGCCATCAAAGACGGTTCGCTGGAGGGCATGCGGATTTTGCCACCACTGATTGTTCATCAAGACAATGGTGACTATACTGATGAGATTCGAGCAATTTACTATGGACACTAAAGCCTACATGTATGTGTTAGAATGTGCTGACGGTAGCCTCTACACAGGCTACACGACCGATCTTTACCGTCGCCTCAAAACCCACAACGCAGGCAAAGGCGCCAAATACACTAAAGCACGCCTGCCCGTCAAGCTCGTCTATCACGAAAGCTTTGACAGCAAGTCAAAAGCCCAGTCCGCTGAAGCACTCTTTAAGCGCAAAACACGGCAAGCCAAGCTAGAATACTTAGCTCATCAAGAGCAAACTTGGAAACCGTAGCAGAAACTTGCAGGAAAATTTTCCTAGTGATAAAATGGGTATATAAAAAGGAAGGAGACTGTTATGACACAGTATAAAAACTACGTCAATGGCGAATGGAAAACATCCGCTAACGAGATTAAAATCTATGCCCCAGCTTCTGGTGAAGAACTTGGTTCAGTGCCAGCCATGACCCCTGAAGAGGTTGATTATGTTTACGCCTCTGCCCGTGCTGCCTTGCCAGCATGGCGTGCCCTATCTTATGTTGAACGTGCTGCTTACCTACACAAAGTCGCTGATATTTTGGTGCGTGATGCTGAAAAAATCGGTCTGGTCCTCGCTAAAGAAGTAGCAAAAGGCTATAAATCAGCAGTATCTGAAGTTGTTCGTACAGCAGATATTATTCGCTATGCCGCAGAAGAGGGTGTTCGCCTGTCAGGTGAAGTGCTTGAAGGCGGTAGCTTTGAAGCAGCCAGCAAGAAAAAAATTGCGGTCGTTCGTCGCGAACCTGTTGGTTTAGTTTTAGCGATTTCGCCATTTAACTACCCTATCAACTTAGCAGGTTCTAAGATTGCCCCTGCCCTTATCGGAGGGAACGTGGTTGCCTTCAAACCACCAACCCAAGGGTCTATTTCAGGTCTTGTTTTGGCTGAAGCTTTTGTAGAAGCTGGTATCCCAGCTGGTGTCTTCAATACCATCACTGGTAAAGGTTCTGTCATCGGTGACTACATCGTTGAACATCCAGCGGTTAACTTTATCAACTTCACAGGCTCAACACCAGTCGGTGAGCGTATCGGTCGCTTGGCGGGTATGCGCCCAATCATGCTAGAACTTGGCGGTAAAGACTCTGCTATCGTCTTGGAAGATGCGGATCTTGCCGTGGCAGCTAAGAACATCGTGGCTGGTGCCTTTGGTTACTCAGGGCAACGTTGTACAGCGGTGAAACGTGTCCTTGTTATGGAAAGCGTTGCAGATGAGTTGGCTGAATTGGTGCGTGAACAAGTGCTTAAATTGACTATAGGTGATCCGTTAGAAGATGCGGATATCACGCCATTGATTGACACCGCTGCTGCTGATTTTGTTGAAGGTTTGGTTAAGGATGCTGCAGACAAAGGAGCAACAGCCTTGACAGACATCAAGCGCGATGGCAACCTCATCTGCCCAATCCTCTTTGATAAGGTGACAACTGATATGCGCTTGGCTTGGGAAGAGCCGTTTGGGCCAGTTCTGCCATTCTTGCGTGTCAAATCTATCGAAGAAGCAATCGAGATTTCCAACCAGTCTGAGTATGGTTTGCAGGCGTCTATCTTCACACGTAACTACCCACGTGCCTTCTATATCGCTGAGAAATTAGAAGTCGGAACCGTTCATATCAACAACAAAACGCAACGTGGAACAGACAACTTCCCATTCTTGGGTGCTAAAAAATCAGGTGCTGGTGTTCAAGGGGTGAAATACTCTATCGAAGCCATGACAACTCTCAAATCAGTTGTGTTTGACATTGAATAATAACTTAAAAAGGAGGCTCTATAATTTTTGTAGTGGTTAAATCCACCTCGGAGATTATGGAGTCTTTTTGAGTATGAAAAAAGCCCATATGACCTATAATGAAAAGCGACTAAATTCACATTAGAAAGACTCATATGGAATAAAGAACTAGTCAGGGGAGTGACTAGTTCTTCCCGAGCTCTAAAATAGAAAAAGCGAGGATTTTATCACAAACCTACTCGGAATTAAAGACCCTAATATCACTATCTTGGAAGTTGTGGACACTAGAAGCCACAAGGAAGTCATCGCTANCTTGGAAGTTGTGGACACTAGAAGCCACAAGGAAGTCATCGCTAAGCTGGACTACCCTGCTCCAAAATGCCAACATTGCCAGGGGCAGATGACTAAATATGACTTCCAGAAACCATCCAAAATCCCTTATCTTAAGTGTGCAGGGTACAAGACACTCATTCGCTTGCGAAAGCGACGCTTCCACTGCCAAAAGTGCGGGAAAATAGCTGTCGCAGAGACATCCTTGGTCAAGAAAAATCACCAGATTCCCGTCATTCTTCATTAGAAAATTGCCCAGAAACTGATTGAGAAAGTAGCCCTGACCGCTATCGCTGAGAGCCTTGCGGTATCAACCTCAACCGTTATCCGAAAGCTAAAGGAGTTCCAGTTCAAGACAGACTTGACCTGCCTCCCAACTAACATGAATTGGGACTCAAACAGTCCAGTGGACTGTTTGAGGTAGGAGCCTGAAAATACAAAAGCGACTAGTTGAAGCAGGAAAGGCAAAATGAGCTTTATCGCACAGGACTTTGATTCGCTTAACATTGTGACAATCCTAGACGGTCGAACCCAAGCCACCATTCGCAATCACTTTCTACGCTATTCTAGAACGGTCAGAAACCGTGTCAAGGTCATCACCATGGACATGTTTAGTCCGTATTACAAGTTAGCTAAACCCCCTCGCTCTCCCGTTTTCAAGCTCGGGCTGAAACAGTCTCTCCCCAGACTGTTTCACTCCCAAACGCCAAAATCGTCCTCGCTCGTTTCCACATCTCGCTTTCAAATTTCTTAGCCCAAGGCTAAAATAGTCCACTGGACTATTTTACTCCAACACATGAGCAGGGCCATGAACAGGCTACGTGTCCAGGTAATGAATCAGTTTGACAGAAAATCCTATGAATACAGGATCTTCAAACGCTACTGGAAATTGATACAACAAGATAGTCGAAAGCTCAGTGATAAACGGTTTTATCGCCCGACCTTTCGCATGCACTTGACCAATCAGGAGATTGTCGCTAAGCTGCTTGGCTATTCTCAAGAACTGAGAGAACACTACGATTCTTTATCAACTCCTCTTGTTTCACTTCCAAGAAAAGCAAGCCGAACAGTTTTTTGGGCTGATCGAGGAGACGATTTCGAGCGTCAATCCCATCTTTCAGACGGTTTTTAAGACCTTCTTAAAGAATAAAGACAAGATTGTCAACGCCTTGGAACTGCCTTACTCAAACGCTAAACTAGCGGCGACAAACAACCTTATCAAGGTCATTAAACGGAATGCTTTTGGGTTTCGGAAGATAAAAATTGAATCGGTTACACTAAACTAGACAGAATTTATAAAGTGTTCTACACTAAAGAAAACAGGAGAACTCTATGTCTAGAAAAATCCGTCGTCAATTTAGTGATGACTTTAAGCAACAAATTGTTG
>NZ_JBGTZB010000009.1:0-59573 GCF_041807825.1 Streptococcus sp. E24BD
TGGTTTCAGAAACTTTGAAAAGACAAAACTCGCATTTTCATTGCCATAAACATAAAACGAGAGAAGACAAGAACTGTCCTCTCTCGGTGTTAAATTGGTCAACCCACTACAGTTGACAAAGAGCCTCTTTTGTTTACTGGGGTGTCTAAGGCTGTGAAACGGTGCCTCGGAGACAATCAGCTTAGCTTTGACCTAATAGGGCTGAATAAGCCATAATCTGCTCAACAGTCTCGTCTAGGAAGGCGATGGTGTCGCGCAATGGTTTATCTGTAGAAATATCAGCACCAATAATCAGGGCGGAGTCGAGTGGTGTTTGGCTACCCCCTGATTTGAGCAAGTCCAACCATTGCTTGGCACCATTTGGGTTGTTTTTGATATTGAGGTAGCCAGCGGTTGAAATGACAAGTCCAGCTGAATAAGTATAGCTGTACAAGCCCATGTAGTAGTGGCTTTGACGCATCCAAGTGAGCGCTGCGTCATCGTCAATGTCAATAGCATCTCCCCAGAACTGGCTTAGGACCTCTTTCATAATGGCATTCAGCTGTTCTGCCCCGAACGTCTTGCCCTCTTCAATCAAGGTGTAAACTCGACGTTGGAAAGCTGCCTCAAGAAGATGGGTGATAAAGTTATGGAAGTAAGTGTCAGTTAGGCGGTGAGCAAGGGCAAAGCGTTTTTGACGAGGGTCATCTAATTGATTTTCCAAATAATCGCTGAGCAACAGCTCGTTAAGCGTCGATGGGGCTTCGACAAAGTAAGTTGACATATGAGAGTTAAAGTAACTTTGGTGGTTATCTGAGAAGATAAACTGACCAGCGTGACCGATTTCGTGAATCAGGGTGTAGACATCACTCATCCGACCAGTCCAACTCATCAGGATATAAGGATGGACACGGTAAGGGTCGTTGGCGTAACCTCCAGATTCCTTACCGGTATTGGCAGCGAAGTCAACCCAGCGTTCTTCTTGATAACGAGTGATTTCGCGGGTGTATTCTTCTGTCAAAGGAGCGCAGGCTTTCATCACTAAATTGTAGGTGTCGTCAATAGATACCTCAGGGTTGAGGGCGCTATCAAGGTCGAGTTTCCAATCCGCAAAGGTCATCTTCTCTAAACCATTAACCTTAGCGACATGTTTGAGGTATTTTTGCGCTACCGGTCCAAAGTCATTCATAATCAGGTCAATCTGGCGGTCAAACAGTTGACGTTCAACTTCCTGACCAGCTAGCAGGTAGTCAAAGACACTGTCATAGCCACGCATATCTGCCACGAGTTTTTCGGATTTTACTTGAGCAAGATAGGCAGCAGCAGCAGCATGTTGGTGCTTGCGAAGACCCTCTGAGAAGGAGCGGAAGGCTTTTTCACGCACCTCAGCATTGCCATGGTTCTGATAAAAGTTTTCATAAAGCACAAAACTGTTCTCATAGGTTTTACCATCAACCTCGAAACTTGCCATAGCATAGTCGCCTGCCCGCATCTTCGTATAGATGTCGTGAGGGGCAGCAAAAACCTCGCGCAGATTGGCTAGTGCCTTTTCCACTTCAGGGGTTAGAGCATGTTTTTTCTGGAGTTTTGCTTGGCGAATGGCTGAGCTGAACTGAGGGTTTTTCTCTAGCTCGTCTAGGACTGACAGCTCAGCGGACATAAGGGCTGTATCAAAGAAGGATAAGGCAACCCGTGCCTTGGTCATGAACTCGCTCCCTGCCGCTGCAAGCTGAGCGAACTCTTCTGCCCCATAATCCGTTGTCTGAGGCATGAAGGCATAAGCGCTGATATGGCTGATGGCGATATAAATCTGCTCCAGTTCCATCAGAGCAGCGGTGAACTCGTCAACCGTTTGCAAGTGTTGATGGTTGCGGCTAAAGAGGTTGATGTCCTCTAAGGTCTTTTCCATCGCGTTTAGAAAATCTTCGCGGTCTTTGTAGAGAGCGGTTAAGTCCCAGAGTTCATTTTCTGGAAATTCTGAACGGGCATGTTGTTTCATTTGTGTTGTCTCCTTTATCGTTAGTCATTGACTATTATAGCAAAAAATCCATCATTTCCCCAGTTCTACTCTTTTTCCTAAAAATATGGTAAAATGAAAAGACTTAGTGGCAAGCTCTGCCATGTCCAAAACCAAGAAAGTGAGGCGACGGATGACCATCAAGAAACTCGAAAGTAATAACAATAAGGCTGCTGTTCAGGAGGAAGTCGCCATTTTGCAGCAACTGCTGGAGGATGTGACACGCCGAATGATTGGTGATGAGCAGTTTGAGGTGATTGAACGCCTGACAGACTTGTCTCGCCGGCAAGCCTACCAAGGTTTGGAGGCCGAGGTGGCTAGTTTGGACACCCAGCAGATGGAAATTGTGTCCCGTTATTTTTCGATTTTGCCCTTACTGATCAATATTTCAGAGGATGTCGACTTAGCTTATGAGGTCAATTACCAAAATAATACCAATCAGGATTATCTGGGGAAACTGTCGCTGACTTTGGACGCTGTTGCCTCAGACCACGATGCCAAACGGATTTTAGAGCAGGTCAATGTTGTTCCAGTTTTAACAGCACATCCAACTCAGGTACAGCGTCGTACCATGCTGGGGTTGACCAATCAGATTCATCTGTTATTACGAAAATATCGCGATGTCAAAGCAGGTTTGGTCAACCAAGACAAGTGGCTAGCTGATCTTCGTCGCCATATCGAGCTGATCATGCAGTCAGACATTATCCGAGAGAAAAAGCTCAAGGTTAAAAACGAAATCAGCAATGTAACGGAGTACTACAACCAATCATTGATTCAAGCCATCACTAGTCTGGTGGGGCAGTACAAGGCACTGGCAGCTGATAGAGGCATTGAACTGGATAACCCTAAGCCGATCACGATGGGGATGTGGCTCGGCGGGGATCGTGATGGCAATCCGTTTGTGACAGCTGATACGCTTCGCTTGTCTGCCACAACACAAGCCGAGGTAATTTTAAACTATTATTTGGATAAAATCGCCAGCCTTTACAAAATTTTCTCACTGTCAACGAACTACGTGGGGGCTTCCGCCGTCTTGCAGGCCATGGCAGAGCTGTCGACAGACTCATCAGAGTTCCGTGAAAAAGAACTTTACCGTCGTGCCTTGACCTATATTGAGAAAAAGTTGGTCAATACTCTTGCTTACTTGTTAGACCAGGGAGAGGCGTCGCCGCGTTATGAGACGTCTGATGCCTTTCAGCGAGACTTAGTGATTTTGAAAGAATCGCTGCAGGCTCACGGGGGAGTAACCCTTGTAGACGGTGACTTTTCAGAACTTTTGCAGGCTGTGGAGATTTTTGGCTTTTATCTCGCCTCCATCGATATGCGTCAAGACTCATCAATCAATGAAGCATGCGTAGCAGAGCTGCTCCGCTCGGCCAATATCGAGTCAGACTATACCGCTCTGTCTGAGGAGGATAAATGTCGGGTCTTGCTTTATCAGTTGGAACACGATCCGCGTCTTTTGTCTGCGACCAATCAAGAAAAGTCTGACCTACTCATTTCGGAACTAGCCATCTACCAAACAGCTCGCGAGCTCAAAGATAAGATGGGTGAGGACATTATTAAACAACACATCATTTCGCACTCAGAAAGCGTCTCGGATTTGCTAGAACTTGCTGTGCTGTTAAAAGAAGTTGGTTTGGTCGATAAGGCTTTTGCCCGTATTCAGATTGTACCGCTTTTTGAAACCATCGAGGATTTGGACAATGCTGGCGACATCATGCGACGTTACCTGTCCCTAGATGTGGCTAAGACTTGGATTGCAGGAAACAAGGGCTATCAAGAAATCATGTTGGGCTACTCTGATTCCAACAAGGATGGTGGCTATCTTGCCTCAGGTTGGACGCTCTACAAGGCGCAAAATGAACTGACTCAAATTGGAGATGCTCACGGGGTTGCTATCACCTTCTTCCACGGTCGCGGTGGAACTGTTGGTCGTGGCGGTGGACCATCCTATGATGCCATCACCTCACAACCCTTTGGGTCGATAAAAGATCGTATTCGGGTCACTGAGCAAGGTGAAGTGATCGGCAATAAGTACGGCAATAAAGACACTGCCTACTACAACCTGGAAATGTTACTGTCTGCGACCTTGAATCGTATGGTGACGCAGATGATTACGGATGAAACACAGATTGACAATTACCGTGATACGATGGACGAGATTGTGACAGACAGTTACGATAGCTATCGTGATTTGGTGTTTGGACATGAGCATTTTTACGAGTATTTCTTTGCGGCTAGTCCGATTCGTGAGGTTTCAAGCCTCAATATCGGGTCTCGTCCTGCGGCGCGTAAGACCATCACTGATATTTCTGGCTTGCGTGCTATTCCTTGGGTCTTTTCTTGGTCACAGAACCGAGTCATGTTGCCAGGTTGGTATGGGGTTGGTTCTAGCTTTAAACGCTTTATTGACAAAGACCCTAGCCATCTGTCTAAACTGCAAGACATGTATCAAAAATGGCCCTTCTTTAACTCACTGTTGTCAAATGTTGACATGGTTTTATCCAAATCCAACATGAACATCGCCTTCCAGTATGCTCAGATGTGTGAGTCTCCTGAGGTGCGTGAGGTCTTCAATCTGATTTTGGACGAGTGGCAGTTGACCAAGGACATGATTTTAGCGATTGAGCAGCATGAGGAATTGTTGGAAGATTTGCCCTTCCTCAAGGCGAGTTTAGACTACCGCCTCCCTTACTTCAATGTCCTCAATTATGTCCAAATCGAGTTGATTAAACGTCTCCGACGAGGGGGGCTGGATGAGACAGCGCTCAAGCAGATCCATACGACCATCAATGGCATTGCGACAGGGCTTAGAAACTCAGGCTAAATAATTTTCTCTTAGCAAGTCCTATTTTTCTCTCGTGATGGTTTAGCGAATCGCTTTCAGTATAATTTCTTCTTTTTCTGCTAAAAAGGCTTACTATTTGGCATAATTTTTGCTATACTAGGTATTGTGAAAAAAATGATAAAGAAAACGAGGGCTGTAATATGGCAGAACATCAGGATACACTGATTTATAACATTGACAAAAGCATTAAGAAAAAGGCTGATTTGATTGAGACCAATTTCTGGGGCTACGCCGTTCGTGCGATTATGGCAAGTGTTTACTTGGCAATTGGTCTGGCCATTTCAGTTTATACAGCGGACAAGCTCAATCATATCGTTGACGGTCTCGGGAAATTTAGCTATGCCTTGATGTTTGGCTGGTGTTTGGTTATGATTCTCTATATGAATGCAGAGCTAGGGACATCCAACATGATGTACATGACCTCAGCTGTCCATCGTAAGGTGATTCCATTCAAAACGGCCCTCAAAATTCTAGCTACCTGTATCTTCTTTAACTTTGTTGGTGCGGTTGTTATCACTTTTCTCTTATCTCTGACCACACCATTTCAAGCGGGGCATGTGGAAGCCGATAGTTATTTAATCGAGGCGGCAGTGGCCAAGTTGGCAGAAACTCCCCTGACCCAGTTTGTAGAAGGTATTTTCGCCAATATGGTTGTTAATATTGCTGTTTTCGTTTCTATGCGAATGAAGGATGATGCAGGACGTGTGATTGCTCTGATTTTCATTATCTTTATCTTTGCCTTCTTAGGCTACGAGCACGTGATCGCTAACTTCTCTCTCTTTTCCTTGTCGTTCTTCTCTTTTGGAAGTGGTATTGAGGGGATGACTGTTCTTAGCGTCTTATCTAACTTCCTCTTTGCAGCTCTGGGCAACTATGTCGGTGGAGGGATTTTAATCGGTCTCCTGTATAGCTGGTTGAGTAATAAATCAAAACTTTATGTAGACTAAAAAAATTCAGCGATTTGTTCGCTGAATTTTTATCTTGTTTCCTTTAGTGCCTGAAATCGTTGTTAGCGCGATGCTTCATCGGCATAGTCGACAGGATAGGGGTAGGTTTTTGCCAGTTTAGTAAACTGCGCTAAGGCCTGCTCCGCCTTTTTATCATTGCCAGTAACTAAGGAATGGTAGGCACAGGCAAAGACGGTGACCATCGGCTGGGATTTGCTCAGAGCGCCAATCAGCTTCCACTCCTCTTTGTCAAAAGACACACGGGTCTCCTGTTGACAGAGCAGCTCCAGATAGCTCAGCGTGATTTTCCCTAGAACCTGATAAATCTGAGAGAGGGGCTGTTGGGCAATAGCCAAGCTGTTCAGATAATCTCGTGCCTCCTCAAACTGATTCAGAGCCATCAGACGATTGACCCAGTTCAGGCTGGCGCTAAAAATGATGGGATTTGTGATGTCTTCTTTTTCTGGGATGAGAAAGAGATCTTTTGGCATGTCCTGATAGGGCACGCCTTGTGCCATCTTGGCATGAACGGCCAGTTGAGCATAAAAGTAGAGCGAGACTTTCGGGTGCTTGGCAATCGAGTAGATGTTATAGCCATCGTTGGGAAACGTCTTGCCCAGTGGGATCAAGTTTGTCAGGGCACCGATTAACCCAAAGAAAGCTAGCGTGTCCCAAAGTAGAGCAAATTGAGGAAGGAAATAAGTCAGACCATAGCAGAGTGGCAAGGTGATGAGGTTGGCCAAGCCTCCACCGAGATTATAGAGGACATAGGGGATTTTGCCCTCAACAGGTTGAGGTGGTGTCATCAAAGCCTGCCCAGCAGTTCCAGCGAGACTATGGCGAAAGAGTTTTAGTTTGCCATCAATACGCTGCCAGTGGAGATTGAGCAGGCGATAACTGAGGAAGCGATAACCTGTCAGCCAACCAAAAAAGACATGCCCAGCCTCATGAATGGCAATTTGTAAGATACCAGCCAGTAAAAAGCAGATGATTGTTAGCGGCAATAGTAGCCATCCTTGACTGGCAGGGACATCAATGGTCTGACGGCTTGTCGGTAAAAAACCTGAAATCAGCCAGCCACCGACAAATCCTAAGCCCATAAAGCTAATAAAAGCGAGTATTGATTTTAATAGTTTCATTTTTTTCCTTAATTGATGAGACAATCAGATGACTAAATCGATGTTGTCGCCACCTCTGCTAAGACGAGTTGAACAGCCTCCTCTAAACTTAGGTTTTGTGGGAGCAGGGTTTCAGGTATCTGGGGGAGGTAGTCCTTGTCGACCCACCAGCGGCGAAGGGCTTCTTCACCAAATTCAGCTGCTTTGGCTCGGGTCTGGTGCCTGCGGAGAGTCTCCTCAAAAGGTAAATCGTAGTAATAAGCGTGGAGTTGGTCAGAAAACTGCTCAGCTATCTTATCAAAGACTGGTGCATACCAGTCGGAGCGAAATATCCCCTCGATGATAATGGTGTCACAAAGTGTTTTGCCTGTGTCCAGCAAGCTCATGAGGAGTGGGATAGTCGGCGTGTTTGTGCCGTCCTTGGCATTTAGCATGGTGCGGCGAAGGAGATCTTGAGAGAGGAGCAGGGTATTTTCGCCCAGTTGCTGTTGGAGGGCGGTTGCTAGCGTGGTTTTTCCACTACCAGCGTTGCCTCGAATGAGGATAAGAGGGGTCATTAGATTATCCTTTCTTGTCAGATAATCGAGTGGCAGGCTGAGCAATGTTAATCAATCATCTCACTCTTGAGATAGGCATCAACCAGTCGTTCGGTAGCTTGGATAGAATCGGTGTGGGTACGCTCGTAAGCATGGCTGGACTCGATACCAGCTCCTAGAAGCCCGTGACGGACCTCAGCCCCTGCGGACATGGCTGCCGAAGCATCCGAACCGTAGTAGGGGTAGATATCCAGCTTATAGGGAATTTGTTCCTTTTCAGCAAGGGCAACCAAATGCTGGCGCAGCCCGTAATGATAAGGTCCTGACGCGTCTTTGACACAGATAGAGACCGTGTATTCGTCCGTCTGCTGGTCATCTCCCATGGCGCCCATATCAACAGCGATGTACTCGATGGTCTTCGCAGGAATGCTTGAGTTGGCCCCGTGCCCCACCTCCTCAAAAGAGGAGAAGTAAACATGCGTCGTATAAGGCAATTCAACTTGTTCAGCCTTGTAGGTCTTGAGCAAATTGAGAAGAATGGCTGCGGAAACCTTGTCATCCAGATGGCGGGACTTGATAAAGCCGGTCTCTGTCACCACCGTTCGTGGATCGAAAGAAATAAAATCACCCACCTCAATACCAAGAGCCCGTGTCTCCTCAGCCGTTCTCGCCTTCTCGTCCAGTCGAATTTCCATGTTGTCCTGCTGACGTTCCAGCTTACCAGCGTCACGATAGACATGGACACTGGTCTGGTGGAGCAGGATTGTACCTGATATTTGACGACCAGTTTTCGCCACATGAATGGTACAGTTTTCACCCTCGATAGCGTTGTAGGTAAAGCCACCGACTAGGGCTATTTTCAGGCGACCGTCAGGTTTGATGGCCCGTACCATAGCGCCTAACGTGTCGAGGTGAGCCGTCAAGAGGCGGTGCTTGTCATTATTTGCCCCCTTGATGGTGACGAGCAGCCCGTCCTTTGGTGTTCGAGTTGCTGCATAGCCCATCCCCTCGACCTCGGTTTGCACCCAGTCCATGATGTGGCGCGTAAACCCTGTCGGCGATGGGATAGCGGTCAGTTGTGTGATGTAGTCGATAGTTGTCATAGGTATCCTTTCTTTTTGGGAAAATAGCAGAGCAGATGGACGATAAGTCCAGTTTCTTGAAACGAGTGATTAGTGACTAGAGGGACTTCTACCGAGCCTGTGAGACCAGAGATAGGGCTCTTACCCTTAGGAGTTCGTCCGAAGACCCCAGTGGACAGAGCAGCCCTAGACCAGCCCGTACCAGACCGTATAGAAGCACCTGTCCCAAGGTCATGACTAAGCCAGAGGTTAAGGAAAACCAGATAAATTCTAAAGCCATAATGGGTAAAATGATTAGCCCTAATTTTTTCCAGTTTGTATAGGTGCTATGTCTGAAAGCAGCTGTTACCAAGAAAATTGTACTGAACAAGAAACGCAGTAAATAACTCTCGTCTCCTCTGGCGACCATCAAGAGGGCGATGAGACAGAGTGATAGAGACGTTCCCAGAAAAACCTCACGAGCGATTATTAAGGCAATTCGTTTAGTCATTATTTTTTCTTCCTTTCTGCAAGTAAACATGACAGAGTCCACCAGTTACTAGATAAGCTAGACTAAGCCCGATAAGCTGAACACGCGAGACCATCAGCCCCTGTGGAAAAAAGGCAAGCCATAGCCAAGCAACTAAAATTGGCACCCCAAGTCCAAGCCAAAACTTACCCCAGCCCTTATAAGGGAGATGCCTGAGGATAGCTATCATCCAAATTCCACCGCCCAGTGGTCGATTGAAGTGAAAACTAGGCTCACCATGCACAAGTATAATTCCCAGAGCAACCAGAGACAGCAAACAATATCCCAGCAAGAGCTCACGCAGAAATTTCAGTAAAATCGGCTTTGTCATGCCCCTAACCTCCTACTAAAATAGTATAACATAAAAACGGCAAGAAAGAATCTTCTTGTCGTTTTTACGAGTTCTTAGTCCTGCTTAGGCCGGCGGGCTAGTAGGCCAAGGCTTCCCAAAATCTGTACCCCTAACAAGCTTAGCAAGGCGGTGTTGCTATCGCCTGTTTTTGGTAATTGCTGAGCAGAGGTGCTTGTTTGGGTTGCCTGTGCTTGAGGTGCATTAAAGGCCTTGGTAACAATCGCACGAATCTCTTGTCGCTCGATGTCATCCAGTTGCCGCTTGTTGTCAGGAATAGATGGATTATTAGCCTCTTGTTCCTGATTTGGTTTTGGCTGTGGTTTTGGTTCGATATAAACCAGACGGAATTCACCAAAGCCGTCATTCTTATCGGCTGGATTGAGATAAGTAATGTCCTTGGCATTAGTCACTAGGTTTTTAGCACTATCGGCAGAGAGGAAGCGAACATCCAGCCCTTTGATGCTGTCGGTAAAGCCCCAGTTATTATCAGCCGATGGGTTGATTGTCTTTTCAGAAATGATGTAGTTGATAATGGCTTGGCGATTCTCTAAATTGAGCAGTTTATTGAGGGTTGCCTTGACCACGCCAGGGAAGTTGCCGTTAGCACGGTAGTTGTTGGTCACCACGATAAATTCTTGCTGCTCATCTAGCGGTTGTCCTTGATAAGAGACATCACGGAGACGACTAGCATCTGCATTAATCAGCTTACCGTTGCGGTCGTATTTGGCTGGTTGTGTGATGTCATAGCGATAGGTCAATCCATCAATTACATCAAAGTTATAAGTGCGATAGCCTGCGTTGACAAGGTATTGAGGGTCTTTGCTGCTTGGGTCAATCTGGTTGAACTGCCCAGCTGACATCTCTAGCCATTCTTTAATATCAGCGCCTGTCAATTTTAAGATAGCAGTCACGTTGTCATAGAGGTAGAGATCAGCCACGTTTTTGATAGCGATAGGACCAGCAGGGATATCAGTGTAATTGGTCACATCACTAAAATTCCGACCTCCAGCTTTGAATGGGGCTGCGGCAGATAAAATTGGGAGATTAGCTTCTAGTGTTCCTGCCAGCTCTTGTTTAGCATACCAAATTTGGGCGTTATTAACGATTTGGATAGATGGGTCATCTTTGACCAAGGCGAAATAGCTTGTAATCGGTGCTGTTGTTGTGCCAACTTGTTGGCGAACATAGCCGACTGTTCCCTCGTGTGCTTCCTTGGCAATAGCTAAGATTTGTGCGTTAACATTTTCCGATTTGGTGTCGATTTTCCGAATAGCGCCTTTGGCAGTATTTGTTTGCCATTTGCCATTAGTGTAGGTGAGGTTGAGGTCGATGACACCGAGGTGGTCACCATATTTACCTGCCATGGTAACTGGAGTGCCGTTAATTAAACCGTTAACGTCATCGACACCAGGATAACGGCTGTAGAACCCCTTGCCTCCTGCTGGGAACTCTGCGTGAGAATGCCCTGTCACAACGGCATCAACCCCAGAAATGCCTGCGATTTGATAGCCAACATTTTCTTCTCCCTTGTCATAGACATCATCACCGATACCTGAATGGGAGAGTACCAGTACAATATCAGCGCCTGCTTGCCTGATTTTTGGAACAAGTTCTTCCAGAGCTTCAACAGCGTCACGAACGATGACCTTGCCCTCCAAGTGAGATTTGTCCCAGTTGAGGATTTGAGGCGGTGTGATGCCTGTGATACCAATGTTTAAGCTAACAGGATTTCCTTGTTTGTCTGTGAACGTTTTGGTGAGAATCTTGTGCGTGTCATAGAGTGGCTGGTGGGTTTGTGCGTCTAGGACATTAGCGTTTACCAGAGGCATACCAGCAGTCGCTACAACCTTGTCCAAATAATCTAAACCATAGTTGAACTCGTGGTTCCCAAGTGTTCCGGCGTCAAAACCAAGAGCAGTTAGCGCCTTGTACATTGGGTGTTGCTCGCCAGCTTCGATAGGGTCAACGGTAGACTTATAAGTCCCCAGCGGTGTTCCTTGGATGGTGTCACCGTTATCAACAAGAACAACGTTGCTATTCTCTGCTTTGGCTTCCTCAATAAGCACAGCGGTTTTAGCTAATCCAAGGTTTTGAGATGGCTTATCTTGGTAGTAGTCATAGTTGACTAAGTTGGTGTGGAGGTCAGTCGTAGACAGGATGCGAACATCAACAGTTTGCCCTTCAACTGGTGCGATAAACTCCTTACCGTTCGTTGCGGCAGCAGCTGTTTCTGCATTTTGAGGAGCGGTGCTGGTTGATGAAGCTGCTGCTTGATCATCCGTCTGTGTTGATGGTTGATTTAGCGTTGCATTAACCGTATTGTTCTGTTCAGGGTTTGTTGGCTGATTTTCCCCAGCCTTGACAAGGCTTGTGCTGGCAGTAGCTAAAAGAGTAGCTAAAAGCACAGCAGTTTTTGTGCGGTAGTATTTAGACATTTTCAATCTCCTTTTCAAAAACGGTAAGATTATTATACACGAATAAGATAAAATTGGCAATATGTTTAATTGATAACGGTTGAAAACAGAATATTGACGGATTTTAAAGCCTTGTTAGAAGTTTTAGGGTTAGCATTAAAAATCGGTCAAGTCTTTGCACTTTTTTTGAGAAACAGGTAAAATAGAAGGAAAAACAAGTTTGAAAGAGGAGTAATTGTGCTAAACCACCACAAAGAAGTTTATTTGTTGAAGCAGGTTAACACTTATCTCAATTTTTGGGAAGTCGGCAAGGTCTTGTTGGCACTGCATATCAGCAATGAGGCACATGTCAAACAGACACGAGATGATGGGGTGACGGCTTATTTTAGTCACTCCTGGCAGTGGCTTGTTTTTTAGCGGATAAAGAACATGATGCGGTGACGGTAGTGGCAGCCCTGCTTCATGATGTGGTTGAAGACACGGACTATACGTTGGCACAAATTCGTCAGAACTTTGGTGATGAGGTGGCCTTTATCGTTGATGGAGTGACGAAGTTCAGTTGCTGTAAGACCTGCACCATCGACAAGATTAAACAGGCAACAGATGTCGACAAACGGGTGCTAATTGTTAAACTGGCTGACCGTATCCACAACCTACAAACCCTATCAGGCATGAAAAACCTGAGCAAGCAGAGAAACTTGAGGAGACAAGAACGGTCTATCTCCCTCTGGCAAGGGCTTATCAGCTGGATGATTTGGCAGCAGTTATCGGACAGCTGATTTACGAACAAGAACAACGTTTAGAAAGAGAGAGGGTGCGTGATGGCAAACAAGGATAACAAAGGACAAAGTGTCCTTAATCAAATTAAGACCTATATGGGACCAGAGGAGATTGCTTTGGTCGAAAAAGCCTATCGGTACGGGGAAAAAGCTCATGACGGGCAGTTCCGCCAATCTGGAGAGCCTTACTATAACCACCCTATCGAAGTGGCTGGCATTTTAGCGGACCTCAAGTTGGATGCCGTCACCGTTGCCTGCGGTTTCCTCCACGATGTGGTCGAGGACACTGACATTACCCTTGAGGATATGGCAGAGCAGTTCGGTCAGGAGGTTGCTAGCATCGTTGATGGCGTCACCAAGCTAGGTAAGGTTGAGTACAAATCTCACGAGGAGCAACTGGCAGAAAACCACCGTAAGATGTTGATTGCCATGTCAAAAGACTTGCGAGTGATTTTGGTCAAGTTGGCAGACCGTTTGCATAATATGAAGACCCTTAAACACTTGAGACCAGATAAGCAGGAGCGGATTTCCCGAGAAACCATGGAAATTTACGCTCCGCTTGCTCATCGTTTGGGGATTAGTCGCATCAAGTGGGAGTTGGAAGATTTGGCTTTTCGCTACCTTAACGAGCCAGAATTTTACAAAATCAAGCACCTGATGAACGAGAAACGCAAGGAGCGTGAAGAGCAGGTCGAGCAAATCGTCCAAAAAATCCAAGACTACACCAGCGAACAAGGGCTTCAAGGCAAAATCTATGGGCGCCCAAAACACATCTACTCCATCTACCGCAAGATGCATGACAAGAAAAAGCGGTTTGATCAGATTTTTGACCTGATTGCCATCCGGTGTTTGATGGAGACGACCAGCGATGTCTACGCCATGCTAGGCTATATTCATGAACTCTGGCGGCCTATGCCGGGTCGGTTTAAGGATTATGTGGCTGCGCCCAAGGCCAATGGTTACCAGTCCATCCATACAACAGTTTATGGGCCGACGGGTCCTATTGAAGTGCAAATCCGAACCAAGGAAATGCACCGCGTGGCGGAGTACGGGGTTGCTGCCCACTGGGCCTATAAAAAAGGGATGACCAACAAGGTCGACACCAAAGAAACCGCTATCGGCATCAACTGGATTAAGCAATTATCCGAATTTCAAAGTCAGGCCAGTGATGCCAAGGAATTTGTTGATTTTGTCAAAGAAGACATCTTCTCGGAGCGCATCTATGTCTACACACCAAATGGGGCGGTGCGTGAACTGCCTAAGGACTCTGGTCCCATTGACTTTGCCTACGATATTCACACAGAAGTTGGAGAAAAAGCCATCGGGGCTAAGGTCAATGGGAAAATGGTGCCCTTGACCCATAAATTAAAAACAGGTGACGTGGTCGAGATTGTCACCAATAAGAGTTCCTTTGGTCCTAGTCGCGACTGGCTAAAGATGGTCAAAACCAACAAGGCCAGAAACAAGATTAGGCAGTTTTTCAAAAACCAAGATAAGGAACAATCCATCAACAAAGGGCGCGAGATGCTGGTGACCACCTTGCAGGACAACGGCTATGTGCCCAATAAATACCTGGATAAAAAGCATATTGATGAGATTTTGCCACGGCTCAACTATCGTAACGAGGAGACCCTCTATGCTGCTGTTGGTTTTGGAGAAATTTCAGCTGTCGCTGTTTTTAATAAATTGACCGAAAAAGAGCGCCGTGAGGAAGAAAAAGCCAGAGCCAGAGCTGAAGCTGAGGAGCTGGTCAAGGGCGGCGAAGTCAAGCATGAAACCAAACGTGACGTCCTAAAGGTCAAGAGCGAGAACGGTGTCATCATCCAAGGCGCATCAGGTCTCCTTATGCGGATCGCCAAGTGCTGTAATCCCGTGCCAGGTGATATTATTGAGGGTTATATCACCAAAGGGCGTGGCGTTGCCATCCATCGCTCCGACTGCAACAACATCAAGGGACAGGAGGGGTATGAAGAGCGCCTGATTGAGGTGGAATGGGACGACACCAATACCAGCAAGGACTATGTGGCTGACATTGACATCTACGGCTTCAATCGCCCAGGCATTCTCAACGATATCCTGCAAATTCTCAACAATGCCACCAAGACCCTGATGGCGGTCAACGCCCAGCCGACCAAGGACATGAAGTTCGTCAACGTTCATATCAAGTTTGGCATTCCAAACCTCGCCACCCTAACTACTGTGGCAGATAAAATCAAGATGGTGCCAGACGTCTACTCCGTCAAACGCACCAACGGTTAAGGAGGGGACATGAAAATTGTTATTCAACGCGTGGCAACTGCTTCGGTGGCGATTGAGGGACATAGCAGAGCAGCTATCGGGCAAGGTCTGCTCCTGTTGGTTGGGATTGCTCCAGATGATACCACCGCAGACATCGCCTACGCTGTGCGAAAAATCGCCAACATGCGACTTTTTGCTGACGAGGCAGGCAAAATGAATCGGTCCGTCCAAGACATCAAGGGCGAGGTTCTTTCTGTCTCACAGTTTACCCTCTTTGCACAGACCAAAAAAGGCAATCGCCCAGCTTTCACAGGAGCAGCACAGCCAGAGCTAGCTAGCCAACTCTATGACCAGTTCAACGCCGAACTTGCCCAACATGTTCCTGTCAAAATAGGCCTTTTCGGAGCGGATATGCAGGTCAGCCTCGTCAACGATGGACCAGTGACCATCGTCTTGGATACTAAGGAAAACTGACGAGTAGTCAAGTGTCTCAATCTGTTCCGTCTAATTCAATAAGCCTTGGCTTGGTTCATCGTCGTCAACATCGTTAAACACTTTAGACAGCTTGGTCAAAAACGATCTCTTTGAGGTCGTTTTTGCTGGTGCTTTTAGAAAAATCTGCTATAATGGTAAAAAACGAAATGGAGAGTTATCATGTCCGCAACCAAGATGTCTGCACAAGAAATCATTCAATTTATCGCTCAAGCCAAGAAAGTCACTCCAGTCAAGGTCACCTTTGAAGGGACGCTAGCGGGAGAAGTCCCAGCCAGTGTGACCAAGCTAGGCAATGTCCTCTTTGGTGATTGGCAGGAGATTGAGCCCTTGCTCTCTGGTCTGGTTGCCAACCGTGACTATGTCGTGGAAAATGACTCCCGTAACTCAGCAGTGCCTTTGCTGGATAAAAAGGCCATTAATGCCCGTATCGAGCCAGGTGCGATCATCCGTGACCAAGTGACCATCGGAGACAATGCTGTCATCATGATGGGGGCGGTTATCAACATTGGAGCTGAGATTGGTGAAGGGACCATGATTGATATGGGCGCAATCTTAGGAGGGCGTGCGACTGTTGGAAAAAATAGCCACATCGGTGCGGGCGCTGTCCTTGCAGGCGTGATTGAGCCTGCCTCTGCCCAGCCTGTTCGTGTCGGAGACAATGTCCTTGTCGGTGCCAATGCTGTGGTGATTGAAGGGGTACAGATTGGCAGTGGTTCTGTCGTTGCGGCAGGAGCCATCGTCACCCAAGATGTCCCAGAAAATGTCGTGGTAGCAGGTGTTCCAGCTCGCATCATCAAGGAAATTGATGAAAAAACCCAACAAAAAACAGCTTTAGAAGAAGCCTTGCGTACACTATAAGACAGAGACCGCTTGTCGGTCTCTTTGACTAGAGGAATAAAAAATGACACTTGATTTAGTAACCATTCGCCGTGACCTCCATCAGATACCTGAGCTGGGCTTGGAGGAGAAGATGACACAGAGCTATCTGCTGGAGCAGATACGCCAGCTCAACAAGCCGTACATCGACCAAAAATTGTGGCAGACAGGGGTTTTGGTCTTTGTGCGGGGCTATGCGCCTAAGAAAACCATCGGCTGGCGGACAGATATGGACGGGCTACCGATCGTTAAGGAGACGGGACTAGACTTTGCCAGTCAGCACGAGGGGCGGATGCACGCCTGTGGACACGATGTCCACATGACCATTGCCTTGGGACTTTTGGAAAAAATAGCAGAGCAGCAACCCAAGAACAACATGCTCTTCCTCTTTCAGCCAGCTGAGGAGAATTTGGCGGGTGCCAAGCTCATGTATGATGATGGAGCGTTTGGTGAGTGGTTGCCAGATGAGTTTTACGCCCTTCATGTCAGACCAGACATGAAGGTTGGTGACATTGCGACTAACGCTGGCACTCTCTTTGCAGGTACTTGTGAGGTGAAAATTACCTTTAGAGGCAAGGGGGGACACGCTGCCTTTCCTCACGAGACCAAGGATGCCTTGGTGGCGGCTAGTTACTTTGTCACCCAAGTCCAGACAGTCGTCAGCCGTAACGTTGACCCGATTAAGGGAGGCGTGGTGACTTTTGGGCACATGACAGCTGGCACGACCAACAATGTCATCGCCGATACGGCTTTTCTGCATGGCACCATCCGTAGCTTGACCCAAGAGAATAGCCTGCTCATGCAGGAGCGGGTGCGGCAGTTAGCACAGGGTGTCGCCCAGTCTTTTGACATGACGGTGGACATCGAGCTCAACCAAGGCGGTTATCTGCCTGTGGAAAATCACCCAGACTTGACCAAAAACCTGATGGCGTTTTTTGAGAAGGCAGAAGGGGTCAATTTGATTGACTGCCCGCCAGCCATGACGGGTGAAGACTTTGGCTACCTACTCCATAAAGTTCCTGGGGTCATGTTCTGGTTGGGCGTGGACACCCCGTATCCTCTTCACCATCCCAAAATGAGCCCAGATGAGCGAGCTATTGCTTTTGCGGTAGAGCAAGTCGGACATTTTTTGAACAGCTGCCTCAACTAGTTGACGACGTCACTAGATAAAGAAAACACTTGTCATCTATTTTGATGTGGCAAGTGTTTTTTGTCAGCCGTTTTTAGAGAAATTGCTTATTTGGCATAGAACCTGTGATTTTGTTGACATAAAAAAATCAGCCGAATGGCTGCTTTTAAAAAGGGGTGTGTTAAGTTGTTGAAAACTTAACTTTAGGAGATTTATGAAAAAGAGAGTAATAGGGGTTAGCTATCACTCATCACTTTGGGAAATTGGTAGTTTTAGGAAAGATTTTATTATAGATCCGAAACCTTAAAAAAACCTTAAACCGGCTTAAGGTAGCAAAGATTATCCAAAAATTGGAAAATCTGCTATGATAGAGACATGACAAAAAAGAAACGGCGACAGGAGATTTTGGCGTGGCTTAGAGCTTGGTCGCCTAAGGCAAAAGCCCTTGTTGACCAAGGTCTGTTGGAGAGCTTGCTTAAGCACGATGCCTATTGTCAGGCTCAGACAGTGGCAACCTATCTATCCCTCCCCCATGAATGGCAGACGGCTCCCTTCATTGATCGTGCGCTGTCAGACGGTAAACAGGTGGTTGTCCCGAAACTTGTCGGTGACGTAGAGATGGTCTTTGTTCCCTACTGTTCAGATGAGCTGACAGAAGGTGCTTTGGGGATTTTATCACCGATGTCTCATGATGTGGTTGATAAGTCTGAGATTGACCTCATTCATGTGCCTGGGCTACTTTTTAATCGTCAAGGCTATCGTATCGGCTATGGTGGCGGTTTTTATGACCGCTACTTGGCAGACTATGAGGGCATGACCTTGGCGACGGTTTATGAAAAGCAGCTCTGCCATTTTACACCTGAGCCCCACGATATAGCAGTAAAGGAGTTGATTTATAGTGAGACAAATCCGTGAATTTTATAGAGACTACCCGATAACAGCTGGACTGTTAGTGATGATGGTGGCGGTTTATCTAGTGATGAACCTTGTCTTTCCCTTTTACGCGACCAGCAACACCGCTATTTTGACCTTTGGTGGGTTATTTGGCGCCTTGATTCGCGTAGACAGTAGCCAGTGGTGGCGGATAATATCCAGTAACTTTGTTCATATTGGCTTGCAGCACCTGTTGATGAACGGTTTTAGCCTCTACATCGTCGGTAAAATAGCAGAGCAGGTCTGGTCGAAACGAGATTATATCCTATTGTTTTTGGTGTCAGGCGTTTTTGGTGGTTTATTGACCATCGCTTTAGCCCCTCAAGTCCTATCAGCAGGCGCCTCATCGTCTATCTTTGGTATCTTTGCAGGGGTGGCTATTATGGGATATTTTGGGAATAATCTCTTGCTTAAACAGATGGGACGGAGCTTTCAAACCCTGATTGTTGTGAACTTGTTGTTTAACCTCTTTATGCCAAGTATTAACATCTGGGGACATTTAGGGGGTGCGATTGGTGGTGCCCTGTGTGCCGTTATCTTGCCAAACCGTGTCGACCCGTATGCTTTTTCTAAAAAACAAAAGCAGCAGGCTTTGCTAGCTCTTCTTGGTCTCAGTGCCCTGCTGTTAGCCCTATTTTACCTGAGATAGATAAGGGATGTTAACCCATCGGTCGTTCCTTACTTCTAAACGGTATGGCTTAGGAGGCAACAGCAATGTTTAAGGCTTGTTCAGCCGTAAGGATAATTTGGCAGGTGAAGGGGACCCTAAGCAACCAGTAGTGTTTTATCGGTCTTAGAGTTCTCAATGAACAACAAGGACAAGTCTAGTGCTGTCAGAACCAGTCAAGGATTGCTCATAGTTACCACGTCTTATTGCTTGATGAGGATAAAAGGACGAGACGGAGACAAAAGTAAATGGTGCCCCAACAGTTGGATACAACACCTAACTGTTGGGGTGCTATTTTTATGATTTTGAATGACAAAGGCAGCATTCGATTTTCCTCCTTAAGGTGCTGATGTCGTCTGATCAGGGCTGTAAAAGCTGATGACCCCAGCGTATTAGAGCGCTCAACCTCTACGTCTTACTTAGTTAATAATTACCAAGAGGGAGAAATTAGAACCTCTGTCCCAGGCTTAGCCCGCTCCTATATAGTCGATAGGAGAGGGCGAGTTCTGACGAATTACCGGATGTGCTCTGCGCTTTTTGGTACAAAAAAGCTCCATCTTCTGCTGTTACTGTTTTCTGACAGAAGATAGAGCTTTGTGATAGCCAGGCAGATGATGACTGATTTTATCTCAATTTGATGTCTGCATGGTCATTGATAATGGTTAGCTTGTTTTTGTTACCTGCTCGGCTACGAGTGGCTTTTTGGTCATTGTCCGTGATGTCTTTCAGACTAGGGTCCAAGGTCAGCTGACCGTACTCGCTGGTTGTGAGGTCTAGGTCAATGTTGTTTTTGCTGGTTTCAGATAAGCTGATGTCAACGAGATACTCTGATGTGGTCATCGTCACATCACCCAGAACAGTTAGGTTTTCAGCAGAAATCGAAGCTGCCGAAAATGTCATCTTGCTGTTGTCCAGGGTCGTGTTTTTAAGTTGCATCGGGGCATATTCTCCCTTGATGGTACTATTTTTGATGATGCTATCTTGAGCAGAAAAGTCGCTGTTATAGGTGATGGTAGCACCATCTAGGGTCGTTTTGTTAAAATGCAAGGAATAATAATTATCACTGGTGATGTTTTTGAGGTGGCTATCATAGAATGTCCCGTTGTTGATATGCCCTTTGTCAACAGTCAGTTGCTGGGCATCCAAATGAGAATAAGGGACATCAAGAGATTTAATGTGCGCATCTCTGATAAAGAGGCTACCGTGGGTTGCGATGCGTAACTCATCAAGTGTTATGCCTTTAGGCAAGGCGAGGGAGATTTTACCATTTTCACGATTGATGCTGTTCGTGATTTTACTGATGACGTTGAGCCCACCTTGGAGAATAATCTTCTCCTCCTGTTCGCCGTGGTCAGAGAGGCTGAGTTTACCATTGGCATCAGAGAGATTCGCCTTGGTATTTTCCTCATCTTCCCAGTAATGGTAGGTCAGGTGAATCTTATCGTCATCAGAAGGGTAGACGTCAATGTATTTGTTCGTAGCAGTGATATCGATGCTCTTTAAGTCTGTGTAAGTTTTGGTGACTGTCACAGGTTGGTTGAGCTGGCGTAATTGGTCAAAACCACCTGTCAGCAAGCTACTGAATACCATAACCAGTCCGATAATCAGACTAGCAAAGCCGAAGATAAAGAGACTTTTAAGGGTAATCTTTTTCATGCGCGTTGTCCTTTCTTGATAATCCATTTGACCAAGGTTTTAAGACCATGAGCAGTCCACTTGCCAAAGACATAAACCAAAAGTGCCAAGAGCAAGGCGCTGCCCAGCATGGCTAGACCGCCACCAAAACCGAAGGCGAAAAGTTGCCCCTGCCCAAGATAGGCCAGGGCATCCCAGAGGAAGATCCCTGCACCGATGAAAAGGGCTAGGCAAAATGATGCACCAGCCACCATCAGGCTAAAAAAGAGAACGACAAGGGCAGCTAATAGGGCTAAAATGATCAAAATAACAGGAATTCCAACAGGAACGGCAAAGATAGCTAGGATAATCAGCCAAATCATCTGCCGCTTGGTGCGTGGTGGGTAGCGGTCTTCCATGACCTTTTTATCCAAGATGTTGTTAATCAAGTCCCTGGCGGCCTCTTTGGGTGTACCCAGTTCTGCCATCACCAAGGCTTCATTTTCCTCGCCTGCTTCTGCAAAGTACTCGGTAAAGTAAGCCATGGCCTCCTCGTAATCTGCCTGGGGTAGCTTGCGTAAGTGGCTGTCGAGCTGCTTGAGGTATTCAGTTCTTGTCATGTGTCAATCTCCCTTCGATGATGTCGTCTATCTTGCTTGTGTAGAGCTGCCACTCTGCTTTCAGATAGACAAGTTGTTCCCTTCCGTTTGGGGTTATGGAGTAGTATTTCCTCGTCCGTCCCTGATGTTCCTGAGAGTAGGTCGTCAGGTATCGCTCTTGAACCAAGCGTTTCAAAATCGGGTAGAGAGTCGACTCCTTGATGTTGGCAATCAGCTTGATTGTCTGACTGATGTCGTAACCATAAGAATCATGGTCTGACACAATCGCCAGAATCAAGAATTCGATGACTGTGGCTGATGTTGGAAAATACATCCTGTCACCTCCTTGTATAAAATTTTTATATATAAATTGATTATATATAAAAATAATACACATGTCAAGACAAACCTCAAAAATAATTTGCCATCTTCTAAAATGAGTGTGACGCAGCTGAAAAGCTCTGCTATTTCTCCGTAAACGAACAAGTTTGTAAGGTCTTTTCGAGAGTTTTTTCAGGCTAATTGGTGAAAAAATACCTTAAATGAGGTATAATGACAGTTATGAATGTTTTACTTTACTTGGAAGCCGAACACTACCTCAGAAAGTCAGGTATTGGTCGTGCCATCAAGCACCAAGAGCGCGCGCTGGATTTGGCTGGTGTGCCTTATACCAAAAATCCGGAAGATTCTTATGATTTGGTGCACATCAATACCTATGGTTACAAGAGCTGGTTGTTGATGGCTCGTGCCCAAGGGGCTGGAAAGAAGGTCATCATGCATGGGCACTCGACAGAGGAGGATTTTCGGGATTCTTTTATCGGTTCAAACCTGGTCAGTCCTCTATTCAAGTGGTATCTCTGCCAGTTTTATCAGAAAGCTGATGCCATTATCACGCCGACAACCTATTCCAAGTCTTTGATTGAGCGTTATGGGATTACTCGTCCGATTTATGCCGTGTCCAATGGGATTGACCTTGCTCGCTACCAAGCAGATCCTGCTAAGGAAGCAGCTTTTCGTCAGTATTTTGGTTTGACAGATGACCAGCCTGTGGTGATGTGTGCAGGTCTTTACTTCAAACGTAAGGGGATTGAGGACTTTGTCAAAGTGGCAGAGCGATTGCCACATGTTCGTTTTATCTGGTTCGGAGAGACCAACAAGTGGGTAATCCCTTGGTCAGTCAGACGGATTGTCGAAAAACATCACCCAGAAAATGTGACGTTCGCAGGTTACATCAAAGGAGATATCTTTGAAGGCGCGATGACCGGGAGTGATGCGTTTTTCTTCCCAAGTAAGGAGGAGACGGAAGGGATTGTTGTCTTGGAGGCTTTAGCTAGTCGCCAGCATACTGTTTTGAGAGACATCCCTGTTTACAAGGGGTGGGCTGATCACCAAGCGGTTCATTTAGCATCAGATGTGGACGGCTTTGTGGATGCGTTGACAGCTATTCTATCAGGAAAAACAGACAAAAGAGAGGCAGGTTATGCTGTCGCTCAGTCCCGCGCCATCAATCGTATCGGTGAAGCGTTAAAAGCAGTTTATCAAGAGGTCTTAGATTTTACAGATTGACCTCTATAAAGGAGAGGTTATGCGTATCGGTTTGTTTACAGACACTTATTTTCCTCAGGTTTCTGGTGTTGCGACCAGTATTCGGACCCTAAAAGAAGAGTTGGAAGAACTAGGGCATGAGGTTTATATCTTTACGACAACAGATAAGGCAGTCGGTCGCTACGAGGATCCGACGATTATTCGTCTGCCCAGTGTACCTTTTGTGTCCTTCATGGATCGTCGTGTGGTCTATCGCGGGTTGATGACATCTTATCGCATTGCCAAGGCCTACCAACTAGACATTATTCATACCCAGACGGAGTTTGGGATGGGTAACCTTGGGAAATTGATTGGCAAAGCCCTGCGGATTCCTGTCGTTCATACTTACCATACCCAGTATGAGGACTACGTTGACTATATTGCCAAGGGCAAGATTATTCGCCCCGGGATGGTCAAATATATCGTTAGAGGCTATCTCAATAATTTGGACGGTATCATTTGTCCAAGTCGTATCGTCACCAATCTTTTAGAGGGCTATGAGGTTAAGCCTGTGAAGCGGACGATTCCTACAGGCATTCAACTGGATCAGTTTGTTCGCGACGACATTTCACAAGAAGATGTTGACCGCTTGCGACAGGATTTAGGGTTTCAGCCGAACGACACCATGCTTTTAAGCCTGTCTCGTATTTCTTCTGAAAAAAATATTCAGGCTATCCTAGCTAGTTTGCCAGAGGTGTTAAGCGAGTACCCGCATGTTAAGCTGGTTGTGGTTGGAGATGGGCCTTACCTGACAACCCTCAAGCAACTGACGACCCAACTAGGTTTAGAGGCATCGGTGATTTTTACTGGCATGATTGACCATAATCAGGTTGCTTTGTATTATAAGGCTTGTGACTTTTTTATCTCAGCTTCGACTAGTGAGACACAGGGGCTAACTTATACGGAAGCCTTGGCTTCTGGTAAACCAGTCATCGCTCACGGCAATCCTTATCTTGATGACCTCATCACAGACAAGATGTTTGGCACACTCTACTACGATGCGAGGGATTTGCCTGCTGCGATTATTGATGCACTTGTCAGCACGCCAGAGATGACACAGAAGCATTTAACTCAAAAACTAAACGCTATCTCAGCTCAGCAATTCGGCAAAGCTGTCTATAGCTTCTACCTTGATGCGATTATCGCTAAAGCAGCCTGTCGCCAGTACAAGTATTCTCTGACAATGGAAGGCAGTCCAGCAGACCGCTCCCTTCAGCTTGTCAAGCAAACGGCAGTCTTGCCGGTGACGCTTGTCAAAAAGACAGCAACGACTTCTGCCAAGGTCTTCAAGGCACCGATTAAAGTGATTACAAGTATCAAGGATTTCTTGGAATAGCCCAGTTTGCTTGTGTTTGCTGGCTATCAGGGAGGGACTGATGAGAAAAAACTATTATTACTATCTGCCTTATGTGATTGGACCGGTCATCACTTATTGGTTATCGGAAATCTATCATCTGTTGATGATTGTCGGTTTTGCACCCTATGATTATCTGGTCTTGAAAGGTCTTGCGGTGTCTAATCTCCTCATTTTAAGCCCGATCATGATGAGTATTCCTTCTATAGTTATAGCACCCCAAAAGTTGGATGAAAAAATTTAACTTTTGGGGTGCAGTTCATTATTATCTCCTCTTTTTCAGGTCTAGAAAAACCCCTAAAAAGATGGTATACTGGTTTAACACATGCTAGGAAAGAAGAGAGATGAGAATGACAGACGCTACGATTGTTTTTAAGGTCGGGACCAGCTCCATTACCCAAGAAAATGGAACCATTGACCGCATTAAAATTGCCCGTTTAACCAATCAGTTGGCCCAGCTTCATCAAAAAGGCTATCAGGTGGTCTTGGTGACATCAGGGTCGATTGCGGCGGGTTTTCGTCGTTTGGGCTTTGATAAATGTCCGACCAAGATTGCGGAAAAACAGGCCAGCGCAGCGGTTGGTCAGGGCTTGCTGATTGAAGAGTATACTCAAAACTTCATGAAAGATGGGATTGTGTCGGCGCAGGTCTTGCTGACGCAGGATGATTTTGCAGATTCCAGACGCTATCAGAACGCTTCGAAAGCTCTGCAGGTCTTATTGCGCCAGCGAGCCATTCCCATCATCAATGAAAATGACACGGTTGCCATCGAGGAAATCAAGGTTGGGGACAACGATAACCTGTCGGCGCAGGTGGCGTCCTTGCTCAAGGCAGACTTGCTGGTGCTGTTGACAGATGTGGATGCTCTCTATACAGACAATCCTACCAGCAATCCCCATGCCCAGCATATTCCCGTCGTAGATCAGGTGACGCAAGAACTCTTTGAAATGGCAGCGGGTGCAGGCTCCTCCAATGGTACAGGTGGCATGACGACCAAGTTGCAGGCCGCTTAGTTAGCGACCAAGTCAGGTGTTCCTGTCTTTATCTGCTCTTCCAAAACGGATACAGCTCTCTTAGAAGCGGTCACACAGACCAATCGTGGCACTCTCTTCTTAACGGATGAGCATGCCATGACCCAACGCAAGCAATGGCTAGCTTTCTATGCTCGGACAGACGCAGCTGTTGTGATTGATGGCGGAGCTGCTCAAGCCATGGTAGAGGAAGGGCGCAGTTTATTGGTCGCCGGTATTCAAGACGTCAGAGGGCATTTTGAAGTTGGTGACATCGTCGCTGTCTATCAAGAAAACGAAGAGCAGCTCATCGGAAAAGGTCGGGTGAAGTGGTCTGCACAGGCGTTGACCACCAAACAGGCAGAAGGGGTCTTTATCCATCGCAATGACTGGGTAACCCTGTAGGAGGAACATCATGCACACAACACAAGCATTACTCGATTCGTTAGTGGACCACAAGCTGGCCATCAATCTAGCAGATACCGCACAAAAAAACGCTGCTCTAGCTGCCATGGCTGACCAATTGGAAGCAGACACGGATCAGATTTTAGCAGCCAATGCCAAGGACATGCTAGCAGCCCAAGGCAAGATTAGCTCGGTCATGCAGGACAGGTTGCTTCTGACAGCGGAGCGGATTAAGGAGATGGCAGATGGGATTCGTACCTTGATTGCCCTGCCTGATCCTGTCGGTCTGACCTTGGAAGAAACACGGTTAGACAATGGTCTGATCATTGAAAAACGCTCACAGCCCTTTGGTGTGATTGGTATGATTTATGAAAGCCGTCCTAATGTGACGTCTGACGCAGCAGCCTTGGCGATCAAAAGTGGCAATGCGGTGATTCTGCGTGGTGGCAAGGAGACCTTTGCGTCTGCCAAAGCCATTGTGACAGCTCTCAAGGCAGGTTTAGTGGCGGCGGGACTGCCGGCTGAAGTTATTGAGCTGGTAGAGGATACCAGTCGTCAGTCTGCGCTAGAGCTGATGACGGCCAAGGGCAAGCTGGATTTGCTGGTGCCACGCGGTGGCGCAGGGCTGATTCAAGCTGTCGTGGAGCAGGCAACAGTGCCTGTCATTGAGACAGGAACAGGGATTTGCCGTGTCTATGTGGACAAGGCTGCTGATCTTGAGATGGCCGTTAGGGTTGTCACCAATGCTAAGACCAGTCGTCCGTCTGTCTGCAATGCAGCGGAGGTTCTGTTGGTTCACCAAGACCTTGCGGCAACCTTTTTGCCTGAGTTAGAAGGAGCACTTGGAGGACAGGTCGCGTTTCGGGCAGATGAAAAAGCTGCGTCCTATCTACAATTCACTCAACCTGTACAAGCCGAGGATTTTGATACAGAATTTTTGGATTATATTTTAGTGGTCAAGGTAGTGGCAAACGCCGATGAGGCCATCGCCCATATCGCCCAGCACTCGACGGGTCATAGCGAAGCCGTTGTAACTGCTGATACAGCAACAGCAGAGCGCTTTACCCAGCAAGTGGATGCCGCAGCAGTCTATGTCAATGCCTCTACCCGCTTTACAGATGGTGGGCAGTTTGGACTGGACTGTGAGCTGGGGATTTCGACGCAAAAAATGCACGCCAGAGGTCCTATGGGCTTGCGGGAGATGACGACCTACAAGTACATTATTCGTGGCAATGGGCAGATCAGGCAGTAGGAGGGATAGATGGAGGTTGGATTTATCGGTTTGGGCAATATGGGAGCTAGTCTGGCTCGAGCAGTCGCTCAAGTGCCTGATGTCACAGTCCTTTTGAGCCAGCATAATCTGGAAAAAGCCAAGGCTGTGCAGGCGAGCATTGGTGGGGAGCTTATGACCAATAGTGGCCTTGTTTCTCAAGCGGACGTCATTTTTCTTGGGGTCAAACCCCAGCAAGTGCCGACTGTTTTGGAGGAGTTAGAAGCGGTCATTCAGAAACGCCCAGAGGTCATCTGGGTATCTATGGCAGCTGGTCTGACCTTGGCACAGCTTGCGGATTACCTCCCCACTCAACGTTTGGTGCGCATCATGCCCAACACCCCTGTCGCTATCGGTCAAGGGATGACCACTCTTTCCAGTCACGATGCAGCAGCTCAGCAGCTCGTGCAGGACTTGCTGGCTGCTTCTGGTAAGGTATTCCCTTTGCCAGAAGCTCAGATGGATGCTGCGACTGCTATCGCAGGCTGTGGTCCAGCCTTTGTCTATACCTTTATTGAGGCGTTGGCAGATGCAGGAGTGACTCATGGTTTGCCCAGACAGCTGGCACTGGAACTAGCAGGACAAACCCTTGTCGGAGCAGGGGAGTTGACCCTAGAAAGCAGTGACCACCCAGCCCAGCTGCGAGATGCTGTCTGCTCCCCAGGGGGAGCGACTATTGCAGGTGTCCTTGCACTAGAAGAGCATGGTTTTCGCCACGCGACCCAATCAGCTGTCACCGCAGCGCTTTATCGGACAAAAGCACTATCATCAGATGCTCGATGGGTGGTTTGCACAAAATATGCACTATTCAGTGATTAAAAATACAGGCTCTCACTTTGTTGAATAACGGCTACTGATTGTTTTCTTAATTTTTAAAGACTTCCTCATCAGCCCCACCAAGAGATGTGTAGCCGCCATTTACCAAAGAAAAAGCATCTATGACGGCCATGCAGGCAAGAATGTTTCATAAAATGAGCAGAAGAGCTTGAAATCATCAGCGAATCCTGCTATACTGTTGGGTAGAGACATATCATTCCTAGGAAATCTTTGAGAGAGCGTGCGGTTGCTGGAAAGTACGCAGAGGATAGGTCTGACACTACTCGGTATCATTTTATGCAAACATAAAAGGGTGGTTCCCTTATCGCCAAACATGAGGTTCATGGCTATTTGTCATGGATAAATGAAGGTGGAACCACGTTACGACGTCCTTTTGTGAGGGCGTCGTTTATTTAGTTTGACGTTAGCTTAAATGCTCACGTCTCTAAAAAAGAATGAAAAAATATAGAAAGGAACTGAAGGGTCAAGCTCGTATTCATTCTAACTGAATACGGGTTACTGACGGCGGAAAAAAGATAAATCTCCCTAGAAGCTAGCTTATGTGGTTGATTTCCTATTTTTCTGAGTCCGTTTAACACCCTTTATATCTTAAACGATGATTAATATTACTTTCCCAGATGGTGCGGTGCGTGAATACGCCAAAGGCACAACAACTTATGACATTGCTCACTCTAACAGCCCTGGTTTGGCGAAAAAAGCTTTGGCTGGTAAGCACAATGGTATCTTGATTGACACCGTGCGTCCGATTGAGGAAGATGGCAGCCTTGAAATCGTCATGGCTGACCACGAGGATGCCTTGGACTTGCTCCGCCACTCCGCCGCTCACGTCTTTGCCCAAGCGGCTCGCCGTCTCTTCCCTAACCTGCGTTTGGGGATTGGTCCTGCCATTGAAAATGGCTTCTACTATGACACGGACAATGGTGAGGGGCAGCAAATTTCCAATGAAGATTTGGAAGCTATCGAAAAAGAGATGGCCAAGATTGTTCAAGAAAACCACCCATGCATCCGTGAGGAAATCACCAAAGAAGAAGCGCTGGATCTCTTTGCGGACGACCCATACAAGCTGGAGTTGATTAAGGAACATGCGGACAAGGGCTTGACCGTTTACCGTCAGGGCGAATTTGTCGACCTCTGCCGTGGCCCGCACGTGCCGTCAACAGGTCGTGTACAGGTCTTTAAGCTCCTCAATGTAGCTGGTGCGTACTGGCGGGGCAATTCTGACAATGCCATGATGCAGCGGGTTTACGGGACAGCTTGGTTTGACAAGAAAGACCTAAGGAGCTACCTGCAAATGCGGGAAGAAGCCAAAGAGCGTGACCACCGTAAACTTGGTAAGGAATTGGACCTTTTCATGATTTCCCAAGAAGTCGGACAAGGTCTGCCGTTTTGGTTGCCAAATGGGGCGACTATCCGTCGTGAGCTAGAGCGCTACATCGTGGATAAGGAGTTGGCGTCTGGCTACCAGCATGTTTATACGCCACCGCTTGCCAGCGTTGACCTCTACAAAACCTCAGGTCACTGGGATCATTATCATGAGGACATGTTCCCTGTCATGGACATGGGAGATGGGGAAGAGTTTGTCCTGCGTCCGATGAACTGTCCGCACCACATTCAGGTCTTCAAGCACCATGTGCACTCTTACCGCGAGTTGCCAATCCGCATCGCCGAAATCGGCATGATGCACCGCTACGAGAAATCAGGTGCCCTGTCAGGTCTCCAGCGGGTGCGGGAAATGTCCCTCAACGACGGTCACTTGTTTGTCACTCCAGAGCAGATTCAGGAAGAATTCCAAAAAGCCCTGCAACTCATCATTGATGTCTATGCAGACTTTAACCTGACCGAGTACCGCTTCCGTCTGTCTCTACGTGACCCAGAGGACAAGGAAAAATACTTCGACGACGACCAGATGTGGGAGAATGCTCAAGGCATGCTGAAAGCTGCCCTTGATGAAATGGATGTGGACTACTTTGAAGCCGAAGGCGAAGCAGCCTTCTACGGGCCGAAGTTGGACATTCAGGTTAAAACCGCCCTTGGAAACGAGGAAACCCTGTCCACCATTCAGCTGGACTTCCTTTTGCCAGAACGCTTTGACCTCAAGTACATCGGCGCAGATGGCGAAATGCACCGCCCTGTTATGATTCACCGTGGGGTCATTTCAACCATGGAACGCTTTACCGCTATCTTGATTGAAACTTATAAAGGTGCCTTCCCAACTTGGTTAGCGCCACAACAGGTAACAGTGATTCCGATTTCCAACGACGCCCACGCGGATTACGCTTGGGAAGTGGCAAAAGCCCTCAAAGACCGCGGTGTCCGTGCTGAGGTCGATGAGCGCAATGAGAAGATGCAGTACAAGATTCGTGCGTCACAGACCAGCAAGATTCCGTATCAGCTGATTGTCGGGGACAAGGAGCAGGCAGACCGTGCGGTTAATGTCCGCCGCTACGGCTCAAAAGAAACCGAAACGGTTGCCCTTGACAGCTTTGTGGAGAGCATCTTGGCAGATATCGCGAGAAAGTCGCGTAAGGATTAATGAGAGGCTTAAAAACCTGCGATTGCAGGTTTTTAGTTGGTATAATTTGGTAAGGAGGAATTTAATATGGGATTGTTTGACCGTTTTTTCAAAAAATCAGAACCAGATTCAGTTTCTAGAGATTATCAGAATGTAGATCCTTACCTAGCTCAACCACAGTTTTATCAAGACCAAGATAGCAAGACCTTTGGTAGCTTTGCGCTAACAGAAGGGACCTTGACCCTCTTGCCTCATGCGCCTGAGACCAGTTATGCTGTAGATGGTCAGTCCATCAGTGATTACCGCTTAGCCCTGATTAGTACCAGCCGTGACGACCTGATTGGGATTATCGACTTCCAGGCTGCCCTTCTCTTGTTGAGGGAAATGGCTGTGTAGACAACAGATACCCATCTACTCTTGCCGCCTTTAAGCCTTGAAGAACTTGAACATATCGCAACAAAGGCAACAGCATAATGTTTGAGTAGCTTGTTTTTGTTTAGTGCCGATGGGTTTCCATGACCTCAGCATTGCAAACTGTCTGATTAGACATTACGGATTTTCTGAAAAATCTCGACAAGACTTTCAACAGGTTTGACGTTGCAAGTCTTTTTTTGTTCGAGAGAGATGGTCGCCTAAACGATCAATGCCAACCAAGTTATGGTATAATGAACATATGAGGTTCAAATTTGATAAAAGTAAATTGAAAATTGGCATGCGCACGGCTAAGACTGGTTTAGCGGTTTTTTTAGTGTTGACCATTTTTGGCTGGCTAGACTGGGAAGGAGCTCAGATTGCAGCCTTGACCGCTGTCTTTAGTCTGCGTGAAGACTTTGATAAGAGCCTGTCCTTCGGGGCATCCCGTATTTTGGGCAATACCATAGGTGGGCTGTTAGCCTTGGTGTTTTATGTGGTGAGTGGCTGGTTTGGGCACCATCCGCTTGTTGGCATTATCTTGCTGCCAGTGTTAACCATGTTGACGATTGTGTTAAATGTCGCACTGACAAACGTGTCAGGGGTCATTGGTTCAGTCTCTGCTTTGCTGATTATCTCCTTGGCGGCACCTGCTGGTAGCACGTCGCTCTACGTTGTTACCAGAGTTTTTCAGACTTTTGTTGGAGTTTTTGTTACTATTTTGGTAAATGGCGATTTGGCAACATGGAAAAATATGCTTAAAAAATAGACTCATGTCATAAATTATAACATGAGTCTATTGACATTTTTGGGCAATACTTTTATAATGAGTTAAGGAGGAGAACATCATGAAAGAGAAGGAATTTCGCCGGTCGTTAGCTGTTTTTCCAATCGGTAGTGTGATGAAGTTGACGGACCTGACCGCACGACAGATTCGTTATTATGAAGATCAGGAGTTGTTAACGCCTGAACGCACAGACAGCAATAGACGACTATATTCGTTGAACGATATGGACAGGCTCTTGGAAATCAAGGATTTTATTGCTGAGGGGTTAAATATTGCTGCCATAAAGAGAGAGTATGCTCAGCGTGAACAGCAGTTTGTTCAACTAAAACCATCTCTAACAGATGATGATGTGCGGCGCATTTTGCGAGATGAATTGCAGTCGCAGAGTCGATTTTCGACATCATCCACACCGTTTTCTCATAGAGGTTAGATTTTCAAAGAGGAGTAGTTATGACCATCACTAAAGCGGATATTCTCCGACAAGTTGAAGAAAAAAATGTCACGTTCTTACGTTTAATGTTTACAGATATTCTAGGAACGATGAAAAACGTTGAAATTCCTGCAACGCCAGAACAGCTAGAAAAAGTGTTATCAAATAAAGCCATGTTTGACGGTTCCTCCATCGAAGGATTTGTCCGGATCAATGAGTCTGACATGTACCTTTACCCCGACTTGGATACCTGGATTGTTTTTCCTTGGGGAGATGAGAATGGTGCGGTGGCAGGTCTGATTTGCGATGTTTATACAGCCGAGGGTGAGCCTTTTGCTGGAGATCCGCGTGGCAATTTGAAACGAGCGCTATCGCATATGAAAGAGCTAGGCTACACTTCCTTTAACCTTGGTCCAGAGCCTGAGTTTTTCCTCTTTAAGCTAGACGAAAAAGGAGCTCCGACCCTGGAAGTCAATGATAAGGGTGGGTATTTTGATTTAGCACCGACAGATTTGGCGGACAATACCCGACGCGAGATTGTCAACGTCTTGACCCAGATGGGGTTTGAAGTCGAAGCTAGCCATCACGAATGTGCTGTCGGTCAGCACGAGATTGATTTCAAGTATGCCGATGTCCTGAAAGCCTGTGATAATATTCAGTTATTCAAGCTGGTTGTTAAAACGATCGCCCGTAAGCACGGCATGTATGCGACCTTTATGGCCAAACCCAAATACGGCATTGCTGGTTCAGGAATGCACTGCAACATGTCCCTTTTTAATGAGCAGGGCAACGCATTTGAAGATCCAAAAGACCCAAGGGGAATGGGGCTGTCACAAGACGCTTATTACTTCCTTGGTGGCTTGATGGCACATGCTTATAGCTACACTGCCATTACCAATCCAACGGTGAACTCCTATAAACGTCTGGTCCCAGGTTTTGAGGCGCCTGTCTATATCGCTTGGGCTGGTCGCAATCGTTCACCACTCATTCGTGTTCCTGCTAGCCGAGGAATGGGGACACGGCTGGAGCTACGTTCGGTTGATCCGACAGCCAACCCTTACCTGGCTATGGCGGTCTTACTTGAGGCTGGTTTGGATGGGATTGTTAATCAGATTGAAGCACCTAAGCCGGTTGAGACTAATATTTATGGCATGTCCAGAGAGGAGCGACGTGCGGCAGGCATTATTGATTTGCCGTCAACCTTGCACAATGCCCTAAAAGCACTCCGAACATCTGATGTTGTTCGCTCTGCCTTGGGAGAGCATATCTTTACCAATTTTTATGAGGCCAAGCGCATCGAGTGGGCAAGCTATGCCAGTTTTGTTTCCCAGTGGGAAATTGATAATTACCTCGATTTGTATTAAACCCAGTTAACCAATTAACGATAGGATAATCGGCGGGAGTGGCTTTCAGCCGCTTTTTGTGTTAAAATGGGAAGAAACAATAGTTTAGAAAGATAACCATGACAGAATTTTTCTCTTTACCCAAGCAACTCCAATGGCGAGAAGGTTTGCGGTTTGTTTCCATTATCTTAGGCTCTGCTATTTTTCCCTTTATGTCCATGTATTACGTCCAGTATTTTGGGGCTTTTGTGACGGGGCTTTTAGTCATGGGCACTCAGGCGGCCAGCTTTATCGCCATTCTTTATGGCGGCCACTTGGCAGACTCGCTGGGGCGTAAAACAGTAACGGATTGGGGCAATCTAGGTGTTTTGATTGGCTACCTGGTGACCTTATTTGCTAATATTCCTGGTCAGGTTCAGCCGCTATTAACCTTTGTTGGGATTTTTACGGTGGAAGTTTTTTCCAACTTTGCCCATCCTGCCTATGATGCCATGATCGTTGATTTAACTAATGAGGGGAATCGTCGTTTTGTTTACACCATTAGTTATTGGATTCTCAATGTGGCGGTGATGCTGGGATCAGGTGTTGCTGGTGCCTTTTATGACAAACACTTCTTTGAATTGCTCTTGGCCATGACAGGTATTGCGGCTGTCACTTATCTCATCATGCTCTGGAAGTTTGAGGAGACCAGGCCGGCTGATTTTGTGTTTCATCACGGTCAGGGGCTACTTTCCACCTTCAAGAACTATGGTGAGGTGGTTAAGGATTGCGCGTTTATAGTGTACACGTTTGGAGTCGTCCTTTTTTCGGCGGTCTGGACTCAAATTGACAACTATATTCCCATTCATTACAAAACCATCTACCAGCCGACGGTGGTCTTTGGCATTGAGATAACTGGGGCAAAATTGCTGAGCTTAGCAGTTTTAATCAACACAATCATGATTGTGTTTCTGATGACAACAGCTAACCGTTGGACTAAACCGATGAAACTGATTCCTCAGTTGGTCTTAGGAGGGACGATTTTTGCGGTGGGTATCTTTTCGGCCTTTACCTTCAAAAACCTCTGGTTGATTTTGTTGTCAGCTGTCGTTTATACGGTAGGTGAGATGATCAATGTTCCAGCTAGTCAAGTCTTACGGGCAGACATGATGGATCAGAATAAAATTGGCTCCTATTCGGGCTTTATTGCCATGGCTCACCCAATTGGTTACATCCTTGCAGGTAGTATGGTTTCCCTGAGTGAATTTACTGGGGTGTTGGGTGTTCAAATTAGTTTTGTTTTGGTGGCTAGCTTAGGTCTTTTCTTGATTGTTCAGGGGGCAAAAATGAAAGGCATTGCTCGCTAGCCTCAATCAAACATTACTCGGATGATAAACTGCTGATGCTGTTCGCTCTGCCTTGGGAGAACATATCTTTACCGATTTTTATGAGGCCAAGCGCATCGAGTGGGCAAGCTATGCCAGCTTTGTTTCCCAGTGGGAAATTGATCATTACCTTGATTTGTATTAAATTTGCACTAATCTATACCATTTATCTTGTGGTTGATTGCCTGCAGGTAGATGGTTTTTTTGATTGGCTGTTAGGCAATCGGTCAGCTGTTCTAACGCTAGCTTAATCTCGAAGGCAAAATAGCTATTTTAATCGGTTGATAGCTGGTGAAAAGAAAATTATCACTCATTCCAAGAACGTTTACGATACCACTTTCTTGCCTCTGCTCGGCAATTAACCTATAATAGACCTATCAGTAACAGGAGGTTTTAGATGGAACATTATACATTGACAAACGGCGTTGCTATTCCAAAGATTGGCTTTGGAACCTGGCAGATTCCAGAGGGCGAGGTTGCCTATGAGGCAGTAAAAAATGCTCTTGCAGTAGGCTATAGGCATATTGACACAGCGCAGATTTATGGCAATGAGCGCTCGGTTGGTCGTGCCATTGCAGACAGCAATCTGGCGCGTGAGGACATTTTCTTGACGACCAAAGTCTGGAATGATAAGCAAGACTATGACAGTGCGAGGGACTCTGTGCTAGAGTCCATGGATAAGCTGGGTGTCAGTTATCTGGACATGGTACTGATCCACTGGCCAAATCCTAAGAGCCTCCGTGATCAGGATGCTGAGGGTTGGCGGAACCGTAACGCCCAAGTCTGGTCTGCTTTGGAAGACCTCTATGAGGAAGGTAAGATCCGAGCAATTGGTGTGTCAAACTTCATGCCCCACCACATTGAGGCTTTGCTTGAGACGGCTGATATTATCCCTCATGTCAATCAGGTGCTCCTAGCGCCAGGCACTACTCAGGAGGAGTTGGTTGCCCTTTGTCAGCAGCATGGTATCTTGCTGGAGGCGTATAGTCCTTTTGGAACTGGAACGCTTTTTGGGAACCCTCTTGTGGAGGAAATGGCAGAGCGCTACCAGGTACCTGTTGGTAAGCTTGCCTTGGCGTGGTCGCTGCAAAAAGGCTTCCTTCCTCTTCCTAAATCAGCTACTCCAGCCAACATCGCAGCCAACCTCGACTGCTTTGGTCTGACCCTCAGCGCAGCAGATATTGCTATACTGGATAAATTGGACGGTGTGAAGAGCCAGTCCAATCCAGATGAGGTTAATTTTTAACAAGTGAGAAAGGTTTACAACATTGTCAAGGTTGTAAACCTTTTTGTCACTAAAAACAGCCCTTGTCAAAGCCTTTTGTCACAGAAAAGCCTCCCTGACAAAGGAATTTTGTGGTAAACTGGGAGGAAAAGCGGTAATCTGGTATCACCAAGGAGGACATCACAATGGAACTACAAGGCAGACTAGTGTCACTTAGAAAAGAAAACTTAGAAAAGAAAGGGGGTTATCACAGGAAGAGTTGGCGGAGAAACTTTATGTGTCACGTCAAACCATTTCCAACTGGGAGAGGGGGCAAACCTATCCCGACATCAATAGCCTGCTCTTGATAGCGACCTATTTTGATGTGTCCTTGGATGATTTAGTAAAAGGAGACATTGATGAGATGAAGCATCAAGTAAATCAAAAACAATTCAAAAAATGGGTGTTTATTGCTGGTATTTCCTTCTTTATCTTTTCTATCGCTTATCCCACAAGATTTTTGTTGACAGGTACTCAATTTACTCTTTTAATTAGCCTGTTAGCGATTCCTGTCATTCATGCACATGCGCAGATTTTTCATATCTGGAAAAGTCAAGATTTTAGAACCTATGCTGATATTCTCAACTTCTTGGACAATAAGAAAAAACATGAGCCCAGTGTTCGTGGGGATATTTGGTTCACGGTAAAATTGATTTTCTCCATCTGGTTGATTTTCTTTGCAGGTACAGCTGTGTCGGCATTATTATTCTGGTAAAAGTGAGTTTAGGCTCACTTTTTCTGCGTTTAGCTCTGCTATTTTTCCAAAAAAGTGATAAAATAGGATAGTTAGGGAGGTGAACCCATGAGATTAGATAAGTATTTGAAGGTGTCGCGGATTATCAAGCGGCGGACAGTTGCCAAGGAAGTCGCAGACAAGGGACGAATCAAGGTCAATGGCATCTTGGCAAAATCGTCAACGGACTTGAAAATAAATGACGAGGTGGAAATCCGCTTTGGGAACAAGCTCTTGACCGTGCGTGTTCTGGAGATGCTGGACAGTACCAAGAAAGAAGACGCGAGCAAGATGTACGACATCATCAGCGAAACGAGGATAGAGGATCATGAAGACGTCTAAAGTTGTCCAAATCAATAATGAGTTTATCCAAGACGAGCAACTAAAGAGGCGTTATCAGGCTGAGGAGACGAAAAAACACCACCGTTTCTTAGGTGTTACCATGGTGCTGATTGTCCTGCTCTTTATCCTGCCAACCTACAATATGGTGGCCAGTTACGTCAAACTCAATGAAAAAAAAGCTGAAATTGAGACGCTCAAGCAGACTTATAAAGACGTCCAAACTGAGACGGCCAAGCAAAAAGAGTTGGCACGGCGGCTACAAAATGAAGAATATGTTGAAAAATACGCTCGCGCCAAATACTATTATTCACTAGAAGGTGAGACGGTCTATCTCTTGCCTGATTTATTACCAAAATAATGGACGATTTAATTAAAACAATTGAAAAATTTCTGGCTTACTCAGATGACAAGCTGGAAGAATTAGCTGAGAAGAACCAAGCACTGAGAGAACAGACTGACACATAGGAAGGAGGAGCTGTGAAAAAACTGTTAGCACTGATGGTTCTGCCTGTTTTTTTGGCACCTCTGACCATCATTAGCACAGAGCACGAGCTCGTTTTGACCGAGGCTGAAAAAAAGAGTTTTCTAGCACGGACATCAGATTTTTCGACGATTCCAAAGAATCCTCGCCTCTTTCAAGAGACACGGGCTTATCTGGATAAAAACCTAACCGAGTTTGGTCAGCTGGTATCTGCTGATGAGTCTCTTGTCATTAAGGAGTTAATCATCAACGACAACCTCTTGCCGGTTTTCAAGCTAGCCGATGGTCACTTTATCGAAGCCAGTCAGTTGGTGGTGTTTGATGATGTGGAGTTGAGTAGAGAACAGGTGTCACAGACCGTTTGGCTGAGAGCAGGGGCAACAGTCTATGATAAGCCCTACGTCATCGAGGCTAAGGAAGTCAAAACAGACTTGGTAGCCCGTCAGCAGCTACTCGTCACAGAACAAGCCACCACCCATGATGGGGTCTATTACCTGATTGCTGGTAAGGGTTGGGTATCGAGCGAAGAGCTGTACACTGATCCTATTGACGTTGTTCAAGCTCTGCTATTGGACAAGTACCAAAAAAACAACTTGTCTATTTACATTCAGCGTTTAGATGATGGTGCAGAAGCAGGCGTCAATGCTGAACAAGGGATGTATGGTGCCAGCATCACCAAACTAGCGACGATTTATGAGACCCAAAGACAGCTCAATGACGGTGCGATTAAGCTGTCAGATACCTTTAAGTACATACCAGAGGTCAATCGGTCTAGAGGATTTTATGACCCTGAAGGGGCTGGGAATATTAGCAAGATACCAGACGGCAAGGACTATACCGTTGAGCACTTGTTAAAGGCTGTGACCAAGCAATCAGATAATGTGGCAAGTAACATGCTAGGTTACTATGTTGCAGATCAGCTGAACAGGGCTTTTCAAACGGATATTTGGTTGTTGCTTGGTGATGAATGGGATATGGTGAAGCGGGAGTTATCAGCTAAGATAGCTGGACAGATGATGGCAGAGCTTTATCACCAGGGTGGAGAGGCGCTGACTTATATGACAGAGACAGCTTTTGATGATAGCCGTATCTCAAAAGACATCGCAGTCCCTGTTGCCCATAAAACAGGTGATGCCGATGAATTCCGTCATGATGTTGCCGTCGTCTATGCAGAGCGTCCCTTTGTTTTATCTATTCTGACCGCCCATAGTTCCTATGATGAGATCACTGCCATTGCTAATGACGTTTACAATCTATTGAAATAAATGAAGAAAAAACTATTAAAGCACTTCTTGGCTAAGGGCTATTTTACTCATCATCAACAGGTATTGGTTGCTGTTTCGGGAGGATTGGACTCCATGACCTTGCTCAATCTTCTTTATGATTGGCGTGAGGAGCTGGGGATTGAGCTGGGAATTGCTCATGTCAACCATCAGCAACGGCCTGAGTCAACTGACGAAGAAAACCATCTGCGTAGCTTGGCGGAGCGGTTGCAGTTGCCTATTTTTGTCGCTCATTTTTCAGGAGCTTTTTCAGAAGAAAAAGCACGTGATTTTCGGTATGCTTTTTTTTCTCATATCATGGCAGAGCAGGGCTATACTGCTTTGGTGACGGGGCATCATCGTGATGATCAGGTTGAAACGATTTTGATGAGGCTGTTGAGGGGGAGCCGCCTGCGGCATTTATCCGGGATAAAAGAGGTTCAATCCTTCGGGTACGGGCAACTGATTCGTCCCTTGCTTTCTTTTTCTAAGTCAGATTTTCCAGACAGCGAACACTTTGAAGACCAGTCTAATCAAGAGTCTACTTATACCCGAAATCGTGTTCGTTTGGAGTATTTACCTTATTTGCGGCAGGAAAGTCCAAAACTTGACCAGCACTTGTTGGATCTAGGTCGAGAGAGTTTATTACTTTTGACAGCCCTGTCTGATTTATCCCAGGGTTTGTCTGCGACAGAGGTGTCGGTGTTCAGGCAGCAAACACCAGCCGTTCAGTATTTTCTGCTGCAAGATTACCTATCGTCTTTTGCTGATTTAGCCTTGAGTAAGGCTCAGTACCAACAAGTCTTGACTGTTTTAAGAACAAAAGCTAATTACCGTGCCCCATTAAAGAATGGCTACTGGCTGATAAAGGATTACAGCCATTGGCGAATCGAAAAAATCAATCCTGAGACGGATTTGCCTCAGCCACCCATCGTGTTAAACTATGGAGAAGAAGTGGTTTTCAATGATTTTTTGATTGCTTTTTCTGAAAATCAAGAGTCCACTTACTTGTTGCCAGATTCATCGGCCTTGCTCATACGGTCGCCTTTGGCTGGGGATAAGATTCAGCTCGGCCATTTTCACAAAAAACTATCGCGACTGTTTATCGATGATAAGCTACCGCTAAATGACCGCCATAAGGCTCTCGTGATAGAACAACACGGACAGATTGAAATCGTTGTGACCAGTGATAAAACTTATTTGAGAAAAGACCCGAAACGTGATATAATGAGGTTCAGTGTAACGATTGTAAGACAAGGAGACAAAGATGTTAGAGCAGGATATTAAAACAGTTCTTTATACCAATGAGCAGATTGTTGCGGAAGCCAAGCGCTTAGGGAAGCAACTGACCGAAGACTATGCCGGCAAAACGCCACTTCTGGTCGGTGTTCTAAAAGGTGCCATTCCTTTTATGGCTGAGTTAATTAAGCATATCGATACCCATGTTGAGTTAGATTTTATGGTGGTATCAAGCTATCATGGTGGCGTGTCTAGCAGTGGTGAAGTCAAAATTATCAAGGACGTTGATACTAATATCGAAGGGCGTGATGTGATTTTCGTCGAGGATATCATTGATACTGGTCGTACGCTGAGGTATCTGCGTGATATGTTTGAGTATAGGAAAGCTGCTTCTATCAAGATTGTGACTTTGATCGACAAGCCAGAAGCTAGGGTCATTGATATCCAAGCTGACTATGTTGGTTGCCGAGTACCCAATGAGTTTCTTGTCGGTTTTGGGCTTGACTATGAGGAAAAGTACCGTAACCTACCTTACATCGGTATCTTGAAAGAAGATGTTTATAACAAGTAATAGAAAGTGTTTAGATGAATAATAAAAAACCAAATGGCTTTGTCAGAAATCCATTTCTTTACATCATCACGATTGTAACCTTGATTTTTGGATTTCAGTATTTCTTTTTAGGAAATGGAACAACAAGCCAGAAGATAGACTACTCAACCTTGATTAAAACGATTGAGGAAGATAAAGTTAAAGACATTACCTATCAGCCTGCCGGTAGTGTGATTAAGGTCACCGGAACCTATAAGGAACCGCAAAAGGTCAAAGAAACAAGCGAACTTTCCTTTTTTGGAAGTCCAACTATTACGGTTGAAAAGTTTTCTGCTACCCTGTTGACCAGCGAGACTTCCTTGCAAACCATACAGGAAGCGACCAAGGGTAAAGAAACTAGCTTAAAGGTTATTCCTGAAAGCTCTACGGGAACATGGGTCTCTGTTTTGATGAGTTTCTTGCCACTTGTCCTCATGATGTTTTTCTTAACGACCATGATGGGTGGCGGTGCAGGAGGCGGTGGCCGCAATCCGATGAGCTTCGGTCGTAACAAAATCAAACCAGCTAACAAAGGCGATGTCAAAATCCGCTTCTCTGATGTTGCGGGTGCAGAAGAAGAAAAGCAAGAGCTGGTTGAAGTTGTTGATTTCCTTAAAAACCCTAAGAAATACAAGGATTTAGGTGCTCGGATTCCAGCAGGTATTCTCCTAGAGGGTCCTCCAGGAACAGGTAAAACCCTGCTTGCCAAAGCGGTGGCTGGTGAGGCAGGTGTTCCGTTTTTCTCAATCTCAGGGTCTGACTTTGTTGAGATGTTTGTCGGTGTCGGTGCTAGCCGTGTGCGTTCGCTCTTTGAAGACGCTAAAAAGGCAGAGCGTGCTATTATTTTCATCGATGAAATTGACGCGGTCGGTCGCCGACGTGGCGCAGGCATGGGAGGTGGTAATGACGAACGTGAACAAACCCTCAACCAGCTCTTGATTGAGATGGATGGTTTCGAAGGGAACGAAAGCATCATCGTCATCGCAGCGACCAACCGTTCAGATGTGCTGGATCCAGCTCTTTTGCGTCCGGGACGCTTTGACCGCAAAGTTTTGGTTGGACGACCAGATGTCAAAGGTCGCGAAGCTATTCTGCGTGTCCATGCTAAGAACAAGCCTCTGGCAGATGATGTTGATTTGAAAGTTGTTGCCCAACATACCCCAGGTTTTGTTGGTGCTGACCTAGAAAACGTCCTTAATGAAGCTGCCCTAGTTGCCGCACGTCGCAACAAGACCAAAATTGATGCCAGTGATATTGATGAAGCAGAAGATCGTGTCATTTCTGGTCCATCTAAAAAAGATAGGCAGCGCTCTAAACATCAAAATGAGGTGGTTGCTTATCACGAGGCTGGTCATACCGTTGTCGGTCTAGTCTTGTCCAATGCTCGCGATGTTCACAAGGTTACCATTGTTCCTCGTGGCCGTGCAGGTGGGTATATGCTCGCTCTTCCTAAAGAAGATGAGATGGTTCATTCTAAGGACGAGATGAAAGAGCAGTTGGCAGGTCTCATGGGTGGTCGTGTAGCAGAGCAACTCAAGTTTAACATCCAAACAGCAGGTGCTTCAAATGACCTTGAACAAGCGACTGGTCTGGCGCGTGCGATGGTCACCGAGTATGGAATGAGCGACAAACTTGGACCTGTTCAGTATCAGGGTAATCATGCTATCCTCCCAGGACAAGGGGTACCAGATAAGTCTTACTCTGATGAGACAGCACTTCTCATTGATGCTGAAGTCCGTCACCTTCTAACAGAAGCTATGGATAAGGCGACAGAGGTTATCACCGCTAACTTAGACAAGTTGGAAATCATTGCTCAGGCTTTGATTAAGCACGAAACTTTAGATGCAACCCAAATCAAATCGCTTTATGAAACAGGCAGTATGCCTAAGGATATGGACGAACAAGTTGAGGCGCCACATGCTTTATCCTATGATGAGATCAAAGAGCGTATGGCAAATGACGAGTCATAAATCATAACAGTTTAAACAGGACGGTTTTGTCCTGTTTTTTATTTTTAACAGTCGCTATAATTAAACCATCAACATCAAAAGGAGAAAATCATGCATTACACTTATTCTACTATTTCTACTTTAGAACTCCATTATTCAAAGGTTCAAGCGATTGTCCAACATATGCGAGCCTTATATGCTAAGAACTTGTGGCTGATTAGCGACTGGGACACAGAAGGGCAGTATGTTCTTACAGAGCTACTGAATAATTTTCCAGAGCTTAGTTACGATACTGTCCGATTGCAACTCGCCTTTAGAACGCACTTTGTGAAGCACCTTAGTACCATCTTGTTTTATCAGGATTAGTTGGGAGAAGGTCAAACAATGACTTGCTGACTTAGTCAGTGAGTCTTTTTTAATTAGAAGCAGGTTGTTTTATATTTTTTGTAAAAAAACAAGTCGAAACTCTTGCAATCTCCTAGCATATCTGGTAGAATACTAGGAGTGCTGTAAAAAACAGCCTTAGCCTTGAGCCAAGAGGTTGCGACACGCTCGGTTGCATTGCCACGCAACTCGTGTTGGTTTTCTTGGGGAGCTAGCCTATATCTTATATAGACGAAAAGGAGACAAAGATGGCAAACAAAAAAATCCGCATCCGCTTGAAAGCGTACGAACACCGTACTCTTGACACAGCAGCTGCAAAAATCGTAGAATCAGCTACTCGCACTGGTGCGACAGTTGCTGGTCCAGTACCACTTCCGACTGAGCGTAGCCTCTACACGATTATTCGTGCGACTCACAAGTACAAAGACTCTCGTGAGCAGTTCGAAATGCGTACCCACAAGCGTTTGATTGATATCATCAACCCAACTCAAAAAACAGTTGACGCTTTGATGAAACTTGATCTGCCAAGTGGTGTAAATGTCGAAATCAAACTTTAATTTGATGAGACGGAGCACGAAAAACGCTCCTAAAAAACTTTTTTGAGCATGAAAAACGCTCATTAAAAACTTTTTAATAAAATCTGAAAAGGAAACATGTTCTCATGACAAAAGGAATCTTAGGGAAAAAAGTGGGAATGACTCAAATCTTCACTGAAACTGGTGAATTTATCCCTGTTACTGTCATCGAAGCAGCACCAAACGTGGTGCTTCAAGTGAAAACTCTTGAGACAGACGGTTACGAAGCTGTCCAAGTTGGTTTTGATGACAAACGCGAAGTATTGAGCAACAAACCTGCCAAAGGTCACGCTGCAAAAGCAAACACGACTCCTAAGCGCTTCATTCGTGAATTCAAAAACATTGAAGGCTTGGAAGTTGGTCAAGAAATCACCGTTGAGCAATTTGCTGCCGGAGATGTTGTAGATGTTACTGGTACATCTAAAGGTAAAGGTTTCCAAGGCGTCATCAAACGCCACGGTCAATCTCGTGGTCCAATGGCTCACGGTTCTCGTTACCACCGTCGTCCAGGATCAATGGGTCCTGTAGCGCCTAACCGTGTCTTCAAAGGTAAAAACCTTGCAGGCCGTATGGGTGGCAACCGTGTGACGATTCAAAACCTTGAAATCGTACAAGTTATTCCAGAGAAAAACGTTCTTTTGATTAAAGGTAACGTTCCAGGTGCTAAGAAATCTCTTATCATCGTTAAATCAGCAGTCAAAGCTGCTAAATAATAAGGAAAGGGGAAATCAGTTAACATGGCAAATGTAAAATTATTCGACCAAACTGGTAAAGAGTTGAGCTCCATCGAGCTTAACCCAGCGGTGTTCGGCATCGAGCCAAATGAATCAGTTGTCTTTGATGTGATTATCAGCCAACGTGCTAGCCTTCGCCAAGGTACACACGCGGTTAAAAACCGTGCAGCCGTATCAGGCGGTGGTCGCAAACCATGGCGCCAAAAAGGAACTGGACGTGCCCGTCAAGGTTCAATCCGCTCACCACAATGGCGTGGCGGTGGTGTGGTTTTCGGACCAACTCCACGTTCATACGGCTATAAATTGCCGCAAAAAATGCGTCGCCTTGCTTTGAAATCAGTTTACTCAGCTAAAGTGGCTGAAGAGAAATTTGTAGCTGTAGATAGCCTTTCATTCGCAGCTCCAAAAACTGCTGAATTTGCAAACGTGCTTGCAGCTCTTGCTATCGATTCAAAAGTGCTTGTTATCCTTGAAGAAGGTAACAAATTCGCTGAATTGTCAGCTCGTAACATCCCAGGTGTTAAAGTGGCAACAGCTAAAACAGCAAGCGTGCTTGACATCGTTAACGCAGACAAACTTCTTGTTACTAAAGAAGCAATCTCTACCATCGAGGAGGTTCTTGCCTAATGAATTTGTATGACGTTATCAAAAAGCCAGTGATTACTGAGAAGTCTATGGTTGCTCTTGAAGCAGGTAAATACACCTTTGAAGTTGACACTCGCGCTCACAAATTGTTGATCAAACAAGCGATTGAAGCTGCTTTTGACGGTGTTAAAGTAGCAACTATCAACACAGTTAACGTGAAACCAAAAGCGAAACGCGTTGGTCGTTACGCAGGGTTCACTAGCAAAACGAAAAAAGCAATTGTGACGTTGACAGCTGACTCAAAAGCGATCGAGTTGTTCGCTGCTGAAGCGGAATAATCTAAGGAGGAAATCACGTGGGTATTAAAATTTATAAACCAACGACAAATGGCCGTCGTAACATGACTTCTTTGGATTTCGCTGACATCACAACAAACAAACCAGAGAAAAGCTTGCTTGTTTCACTGAAGAAAACAGCAGGCCGTAACAACGCTGGCCGCATCACAGTTCGCCACCACGGTGGAGGACACAAGCGCCACTACCGTTTGATTGACTTCAAACGTAACAAAGACAATGTTGAAGCAATTGTTAAGACCATCGAGTATGATCCAAACCGTTCTGCAAACATCGCTTTGGTTCATTACACAGACGGGATTAAAGCTTACATCATTGCGCCAAAAGGCTTGGAAGTAGGTCAACGCATCGTTTCTGGTCCCGAAGCGGACATTAAAACAGGTAACGCGTTGCCGCTTGCTAACATCCCAGTTGGTACAGTGATTCACAACATTGAGTTGAAGCCAGGTCGCGGTGGTGAATTAGTTCGTGCCGCTGGTACTTCTGCGCAAGTATTGGGTCACGAAGGTAAGTACACCCTTGTTCGCTTGCAATCAGGCGAAGTGCGCATGATCTTGTCAACTTGCCGTGCGACTATTGGTACAGTTGGTAACGGTGAACATTCACTCGTTAACATCGGTAAAGCAGGTCGTAACCGTTGGAAAGGCATCCGCCCAACTGTTCGTGGTTCTGTTATGAACCCTAACGATCACCCACACGGTGGTGGTGAAGGTAAAGCACCGGTTGGTCGAAAAGCGCCATCTACCCCTTGGGGTAAACCAGCTCTTGGTCTTAAAACTCGTAACAAAAAAGCACGTTCTAACAAGTTGATTGTTCGTCGTCGCAACGAAAAATAAGCTAAGAGTTAATTCCGTTATCTAGCTGTGGGTTGAGCTTGAAAAGACTGATTGGTTATCCAAAAAGCAACAAGAACAACTCAACCTCAGGACTTCCGCCAGCTCGGTAGGGTTTCTACTGGACTTGAAGTTCCAAGATTATCGTTTGATTGAAATGCCAGTTTGGCGCAGTAGTTGATTGCAGTTTCTAGTAGCTTCGCTACGTCGAAATTTCCAATCAACTGCGCATCGTCTGGACATTGAACATGGTCTTGTGACTCTGCCCAGTTCCCAGGCCGCTGTGGTACATATTTTAAAGGAGAACATTACAAAATGGGACGCAGTCTTAAAAAAGGACCTTTCGTCGATGAGCATTTGATGAAAAAAGTTGAAGCTCAAGCTAACGACGAGAAGAAAAAAGTTATCAAAACTTGGTCACGTCGTTCAACGATTTTCCCAAGCTTTATCGGCTACACAATCGCTGTATATGATGGTCGTAAACACGTGCCTGTATACATCCAAGAGGACATGGTAGGTCACAAACTTGGTGAATTTGCACCAACTCGTACCTACAAAGGTCACGCGGCAGACGACAAGAAAACACGTCGTAAATAATAGGAGGAGGAGACAATGGCAGAAATTACTTCAGCTAAAGCAATGGCTCGTACAGTCCGTGTTTCACCTCGTAAAACACGTCTTGTTCTTGACCTTATCCGTGGCAAACATGTTGCGGATGCCATCGCTATCTTGACATTCACACCAAACAAAGCAGCTGGTATCATCCTGAAAGTCTTGAACTCAGCTATCGCTAACGCTGAGAACAACTTCGGTTTAGAGAAAGCTAACTTGGTGATTTCTGAAACATTTGCAAACGAAGGACCAACAATGAAACGTTTCCGTCCACGTGCCAAAGGTTCAGCTTCACCAATCAACAAACGCACAACCCATATCACAGTGGTTGTGTCAGAAAAATAAGGAGGTAAGAACGTGGGTCAAAAAGTACATCCAATTGGTATGCGTGTTGGTATCATCCGTGACTGGGATGCCAAATGGTACGCTGATAAAGAATACGCAGATTACCTCCACGAGGATCTTGCAATCCGTAAATTCATCAACAAAGAGCTTGCTGAAGCATCAATTTCAACAATCGAAATTGAGCGTGCAGTGAACAAAGTTATCGTGTCTATCCACACTGCTAAACCAGGTATGGTTATCGGTAAGTCTGGTAGCAACGTTGACGCTCTGCGTGCTGAATTGAACAAATTGACTGGCAAACAAGTTCACATCAACATCATTGAGATCAAACAACCTGATCTTGATGCTCACTTGGTTGGTCTTAACATTGCTAAGCAACTTGAGCAACGTGTGGCTTTCCGTCGTGCTCAAAAACAAGCTATCCAACGGACGATGCGTGCCGGTGCAAAAGGAATTAAAACTCAGGTTTCAGGTCGTTTGAACGGTGCTGATATTGCCCGTAGCGAAGGTTACTCTGAAGGAACTGTTCCGCTTCACACCCTTCGTGCAGACATCGATTATGCTTGGGAAGAAGCTGACACCACTTACGGAAAACTAGGCGTTAAAGTTTGGATTTACCGTGGTGAAGTCTTGCCAGCTCGCAAAAACACTAAGGGAGGTAAATAACACATGTTAGTACCTAAACGTGTCAAACACCGTCGTGAGTTCCGCGGAAAAATGCGCGGCGAAGCTAAAGGCGGTAAACAAGTTGACTTTGGTGAATTTGGTCTTCAAGCAACAACTAGCTCATGGATCACCAACCGCCAAATCGAAGCTGCTCGTATTGCGATGACCCGTTACATGAAACGTGGTGGTAAGGTTTGGATCAAAATCTTCCCTCACAAATCATACACTGAAAAAGCAATCGGTGTGCGGATGGGTTCTGGTAAAGGTGCACCTGCAGGTTGGGTAGCGCCCGTGAAACGTGGCAAAGTGATGTTTGAAGTCGCAGGTGTTTCTGAAGAAATCGCTCGCGAAGCTTTCCGTCTTGCTGGTCACAAATTACCAGTTAAAGTGAAATTTATCAAGCGCGACGCAGAATAAGGAGAAGGCAATGAAACTTAAAGAAATTCAAGAATTTGTCAAAGAGCTTCGTGGTCTTTCTCAAGAAGAGCTTGCTAAAAAAGAAAACGAACTCAAAAAAGAATTATTTGACCTTCGTTTCCAAGCAGCAGCTGGTCAATTAGAGAAAACAGCTCGTTTGAAAGAAGTCAAAAAACAAATTGCCCGTATCAAAACGGTGCAATCTGAGTTGAACTAATAAATTGGGAAGGAGTATGTCAATGGAACGCAATAACCGTAAAGTTCTTGTTGGACGTGTCGTGTCTGACAAAATGGATAAAACCATCACTGTTGTAGTTGAAACCAAACGTAACCACCCAGTTTATGGTAAACGTATCAACTATTCTAAAAAATACAAAGCCCATGACGAAAACAATGTTGCTAAAGAAGGCGACATCGTTCGTATCATGGAAACTCGTCCCTTGTCAGCTACAAAACGCTTCCGCCTTGTAGAAGTTGTTGAAGAAGCTGTCATTATCTAAGCCTGAAAGGAGAACATTGGAATGATTCAACAGGAATCTCGTCTGAGAGTTGCAGACAACAGCGGCGCTCGCGAAATCTTGACTATCAAAGTTCTTGGTGGTTCAGGTCGTAAATTCGCTAACATCGGTGACGTTATCGTTGCTTCAGTAAAACAAGCTACTCCTGGTGGCGCTGTTAAAAAAGGTGACGTTGTCAAAGCTGTTATCGTACGTACAAAAACGGGTGCCCGTCGTCCAGATGGTTCATACATCAAGTTTGACGACAATGCTGCCGTTATCATCCGTGAGGACAAAAACCCTCGTGGTACTCGTATCTTCGGACCAGTTGCACGTGAATTGCGTGAAGGTGGCTTCATGAAGATTGTGTCATTGGCACCAGAAGTACTTTAATTTCAAACAAACGTAGTCCCCTGCGCTAGTCGCAGGGTGCCCGTTAGGGCGTAAGAAAATATAGGAGAAAAACATGTTTGTAAAAAAAGGCGACAAAGTTCGCGTAATCGCTGGTAAAGACAAAGGCAAAGAAGCCGTTGTTCTTCGCGCACTTCCAAAAGTTAACAAGGTTATCGTTGAAGGCGTAGCCCTTGTTAAAAAACACCAAAAACCAAACAACGACCTCCCTCAAGGTGGCGTTGTTGAAAAAGAAGCAGCTATCCATGTTTCAAACGTTCAAGTCTTGGACAAAAACGGCGTAGCTGGTCGTGTTGGTTACAAGTTTGTTGACGGCAAAAAAGTTCGTTACAACAAGAAATCAGGCGAGCTGCTTGACTAATCACGAAGGAAAGGAGAAGTAACATGGCAAATCGTTTAAAAGAAAAATACCTTAAAGAAGTTGTTCCTGCTTTGACAGAACAATTTAGCTACCCATCTATCATGGCAGTGCCAAAGATCGAGAAAATCGTTCTTAACATGGGTGTGGGTGATGCGACTTCTAACGCTAAAAACCTTGAGAAAGCTGCTGCTGAGTTGGCACTTATTTCAGGTCAGAAGCCACTGATCACCAAAGCTAAAAAATCAATCGCCGGCTTCCGTCTTCGTGAGGGCGTAGCCATCGGTGCAAAAGTTACCCTTCGTGGTGAACGCATGTACGAATTTTTGGACAAGTTGGTAACTGTTTCGCTTCCGCGTGTTCGTGACTTCCACGGTGTTCCAACCAAATCATTTGACGGACGTGGTAACTACACACTTGGTGTCAAAGAGCAGTTAATCTTCCCAGAAATTAGCTTTGACGATGTTGATAAAGTTCGTGGTATGGACATCGTTATCGTTACAACAGCAAACACTGACGAAGAAGGACGTGCATTGCTAAAAGGCCTTGGTATGCCTTTCGCTAAATAATATAGGAGGTAAAAATAATGGCAAAGAAATCTATGGTTGCTCGTGAAGCAAAACGTCAAAAGATTGTTGATCGCTATGCTGAAAAACGTGCTGCGTTGAAAGCTGCTGGTGATTATGAAGGTTTAGCTAAATTACCTCGTAATGCATCTCCAACTCGTCTTCACAATCGTTGCCGTGAGACAGGTCGTCCGCATGCTTATATGGGCAAATTTGGCTTGAGCCGTATCGCATTCCGTGAATTGGCACATAAAGGTCAGATTCCAGGTGTCACTAAAGCGTCTTGGTAATCACATGATGTGAGAGCGTTAAACAACCACAAAAAAATCGGTTGTTGCTTGAGTTAAATACAGCACTAGCTGCATTTAACCCCCTGCCCAATCGGGCATCATTAACTAGCAAGTGCGTCTTGCAAACTACTAGTAAGAGGAGAAAAATAAAATGGTTATGACTGACCCTATTGCAGACTTTTTAACTCGCATTCGTAATGCCAACATGGCTAAGCACGATGTGCTTGAAGTGCCTGCATCAAACATCAAAAAGGGGATTGCTGAAATCCTGAAACGCGAAGGTTTTGTGAAAAACATCGAAATCATCGAAGACGATAAGCAAGGCATCATCCGTGTCTTCTTGAAGTACGGTGCTAACGGTGAGCGCGTTATCACAAACTTGAAACGTATCTCAAAACCAGGTCTGCGCGTTTACTCAAAACGTGACGACATTCCACGTGTCCTTAATGGACTCGGTATCGTTATCATCTCTACCTCAGAAGGTCTCTTGACAGATAAAGAAGCTCGTCAAAAGAACGTTGGTGGAGAAGTGATTGCCTACGTTTGGTAAAATCAAGATACAAAGAGCATAAAGCTACCAAAGCAAAAATAGGAAACTTGACGCAGAAACCTTGGTTTCTAGGAGAGTTTATCACTTTTGCACAGGTAGTGGCTTGTGTTCAGTTTAGCTGATTAACAGGTCAGCTAAATAGAGAGGAAATTGGTTTTGAAGAAAAGTATGACAGCGACTGAATTGAATGAAAAATTGGTTGTTGCAGAAGACGCCTTGGCTGAATTATCAAAAGATGATCTCGTGTCTCTTTTAGGTGAAATTGGCTATAGTCCTGCTGCTATTGATGTATTGACAGAATATCAGGAGTTTGTCAAAGCTTTTAGAGAGAAGCTAGGTTTACTCTAATCCACCCCCGTGAAAACTAGTCGCGTTGAGCGGCTTGATAATCTAACAGGAGAATAAAAGAATATGTCACGTATTGGTAAAAAAATCATTACTTTGCCTGCTGGTGTAGAAATCTCACAAAATGCTGGCTTAGTAACTGTTAAAGGACCTAAAGGTGAATTGACTCGTGAGTTCAACACAAATATCGAGATTCGTGTTGAAGGTAACGAAGTGAGCCTGCACCGTCCAAATGATTCAAAAGAAATGAAAACTATCCACGGTACTAGCCGTGCCAACCTTAACAACATGGTTGTTGGTGTATCTGAAGGTTTCAAAAAAGATCTTGAACTCAAAGGGGTTGGTTACCGTGCACAACTGCAAGGAACTAAATTGGTTCTTTCACTTGGTAAATCTCACCAAGACGAAGTTGAAGCACCAGCTGGTATTACTTTCACTGTTGCGAACCCTACCTCAATCTCTGTTGAAGGGATTAACAAAGAAGTTGTTGGTCAAACAGCAGCTTATGTGCGTAGCTTGCGTGCGCCAGAACCTTACAAAGGTAAAGGTATCCGCTACGTTGGTGAATACGTTCGTCTTAAAGAAGGTAAAACTGGTAAATAATAGCCTAATCGAGTGGTCAGTCTTCTTGACTAAATCGCTCGGCTATGTCTATTAAACATGCCCTAGGGCACAAAAAATGTAAGAGGTGAAAATTGTGATTTCTAAACCAGATAAAAATAAAATCCGCCAAAAACGCCACCGTCGCGTTCGCGGAAAACTCTCTGGAACTGCAGAACGCCCACGTTTGAACGTTTTCCGTTCTAATACAGGCATCTACGCTCAAGTAATTGATGACGTAGCGGGTGTAACGCTCGCAAGTGCATCAACTCTTGACAAAGCTGTTTCTAAGGGAACAAAAACAGAACAAGCCATTGTTGTTGGTAAACTCGTTGCTGAACGTGCAGCTGCTAAAGGTATTTCTGAAGTGGTCTTCGACCGCGGTGGATACCTTTACCACGGACGTGTGAAAGCTTTGGCTGATTCAGCCCGTGAAAACGGATTGAAATTCTAAATAGGAGGATACTTAATAATGGCATTTGAAAAAAACGTAGCCGAACTTGAAGAGCGTTTGGTTGCTGTCAACCGTGTCTCTAAAACTGTAAAAGGTGGACGTCGTCTTCGCTTTGCAGCTCTCGTGGTTGTCGGTGATCGTAACGGCCGTGTTGGTTTTGGTACTGGTAAAGCTCAAGAAGTTCCAGAAGCAATTCGTAAGGCTGTTGAAGACGCTAAGAAAAACCTTATTGATGTGCCAATGGTTGGAACAACAATTCCTCACGAAGTTTACTCTGATTTTGGAGGCGCTCGTGTCTTGTTGAAACCAGCTGCTGAAGGTTCTGGAGTTGCTGCAGGTGGAGCTGTACGTGCCGTTGTCGAATTGGCAGGTATTGCGGACATCACGTCTAAATCACTTGGTTCAAACACTCCAATCAACATCGTTCGTGCGACTGTTGAAGGTTTGAAACAATTGAAGCGTGCTGAAGAAGTAGCTGCTCTTCGTGGCATCTCAGTGTCTGACTTAGCATAAGAAAGGAGATTATCATGGCTCAACTTAAAATTACCTTGACCAAGTCTCCAATCGGACGCAAGCCTGAGCAACGTAAAACAGCTGTTGCTCTTGGACTTGGCAAATTACATAGCACTGTTGTCAAAGAAGATAACCCTGCTATCCGTGGCATGATTACTGCAATTTCTCACTTGTTGACAGTAGAAGAAATCTAATCAGTAAAAAGCCTGAGGGCGATGCCCTTTGCGAGGCGACCAATTTTTGATAAAAATAGTCGTCTCGATGTATATAGGACTCAGTCGCTAGGATTTCTGGCGACTTCAAGTCCGTTTTATCGGCGAGTTTCTGGTCTGCGTATCCTTCACAGATGAGAAGCGCTAGCATTTAAAAAAAGGAGAAAAATAAATGAAACTTCATGAATTGAAACCTGCAGAAGGTTCTCGTAAAATTCGCAACCGCGTTGGTCGTGGTACTTCATCAGGTAGCGGTAAAACTTCTGGCCGTGGTCAAAAAGGTCAAAAAGCTCGTAGCGGTGGTGGCGTTCGCCCAGGCTTCGAGGGTGGTCAGACTCCATTGTTCCGCCGTTTGCCAAAACGTGGTTTCACCAACATCAATGCAAAAGAGTATGCCTTGGTGAACCTTGATGTACTTAACGTTTTTGAAGATGGCACAGAAGTAACCCCAGTTGTCTTGATTGATCGTGGCATCGTTAAGGCTGAGAAATCAGGTATTAAGATTCTCGGCAATGGCGAGTTGACCAAAAAACTCACTGTGAAAGCAGCGAAATTCTCAAAATCTGCTGAAGCAGCAATCATTGCTAAAGGTGGTTCAGTAGAAGTTATCTAAGCGAGGTACTTCTTATGTTTTTCAAATTACTCTTTGAAGCCCTGAAGCTAAAGAATGTTCGCAAGAAAATTGCCTTCACACTCTTTATCATCTTTGTATTTCGTGTAGGAACTCACATCACCGTGCCAGGTGTCAATGTCAAGAGCTTGGAGCAATTAGCAGATCTCCCCTTCCTGAACATGTTGAACTTGGTGTCTGGTAATGCCTTGACGAATTTCTCTATCTTTTCGATGGGGGTCAGTCCATACATTACGGCTTCCATTGTTGTCCAGCTTTTACAGATGGACATCGTTCCCAAGTTTGTAGAATGGGGTAAACAGGGTGAAGTAGGGCGTCGTAAGCTGAATCAAGCAACTCGCTACATTTCGCTCTTTGTGGCCTTTGCTCAATCGATTGGTATTACTGCTGGTTTTAATGCTCTTTCAAGTGTAGCCTTGATTGACAAGCCCGTCTGGCAAACCTATGTGATGATTGGTAGCTTGTTAACAGCGGGTAGTGTTGTCGTCACTTGGTTGGGGGAGCAAATCACAGATAAAGGTTTTGGTAATGGGGTGTCCATGATTATCTTTTCAGGGATTATCTCATCTATTCCTAACACCTTTAGGACGATCCATGAGGATTATTTTGTCAACGTTAAATCAGATGAGCTTCAAACCTCACTCATTTATGTTAGTGCCTTTGCATTAGCGACTTTGTTGATTGTTTTCTTTACAACTTTCGTGCAACAGGCCGAGTACAAGATTCCTATCCAGCACACCAAGTTAACAAAAGGGGCATCAAGTAGCTCTTATTTGCCGCTTAAGGTAAACCCTGCTGGTGTCATCCCGGTTATCTTTGCTAGTTCAATTACGACCCTACCAACAACTATCCTGCCTTTCTTTCAAAGAGGGAACCAGATTGTGCCTTGGATGGACAAGCTACGTGAAGCCTTGTCTTATCAGTCGCCAACTGGTATGGCACTCTACGCTGTCTTGATTGTCGTCTTTTCATTCTTCTACACCTTTGTGCAGGTGAACCCTGAAAAGACGGCTGAAAATCTGCAAAAGAGTGCATCTTATATCATTGGCGTACGTCCAGGTCGTGAGACAGAACAGTACATGTCTAGTTTGTTGAAAAAACTAGCAACTATTGGTGCGATTTTCCTTGCTTTTGTAGCACTCAGTCCAATTTTGGCACAACAGATTTTCGGTCTGTCATCCAATATTGCCTTAGGGGGAACGAGTTTGCTGATCTTGATTTCAACAGGAATTGAAGGGATGAAGCAGTTGGAAGGCTATCTCCTCAAACGGCGCTACGTTGGTTTTATGAACGCAGCTGAATAAGAGGTATTTCAAAATAGAATATCGTGCAAGAAATGAAAGATTGTTTAGGGTTAGACTGGACAGTCACAATGTGAAACTTGCATAGAAGCGGGACGACAATAGCGCTGCTAGAAGCAGTTGCTTCTTGTCCCGCTCTCTATTTTGTTTTCAGATGAGTTTGTCAATAAAGGCAGATTCATCTGAAAACAAAATAATAAAGGAGACAAGATGAACCTTTTAATCATGGGTCTGCCTGGTGCAGGAAAAGGCACTCAAGCAGCTAAAATTGTTGACACGTTTGGTCTTAAGCATGTGTCTACAGGAGATATGTTCCGTGCGGCTATGGCAAACAAAACGGAACTGGGTCTGTTAGCTAAAAGCTACATTGACAAAGGCGACCTCGTTCCAGACGAAGTAACTAACGGTATTGTCAAAGAGCGTTTGGCAGAAGGGGACATCAAGGAACATGGCGTTCTCTTGGACGGCTACCCTCGGACACTTGATCAGGCAAAAGCGCTTGATCAAGCCATGGCAGAGCTTGGTTTAAGCTTGGATGGGGTCGTTAACATTGATGTTGCCCCAGAGAGCTTAGTTGAGAGACTCAGCGGGCGCATTATCCATAAAGAAACGGGCGCCACATTCCACAAACTATTCAACCCACCAGCTGGGGACTACAACGAGGACGATTACTACCAGCGCGAAGATGACAAGCCAGAAACGGTCAAACGTCGCTTAGATGTTAATATCGCTCAAGGAGAGCCGATTTTAGCACATTATCGTGCAAAAAATCTTGTTCATGATATTGATGGCAATCAAGACATCGATGATGTGTTTGCGTCGATCGTAAAAGTCCTAGAAACTTAAAATAAGCAGAAGATATGGCTTGCAAATCGCTATAAACAGTGATATAATTGATAAGTCTGACTTATATTATTTACCCTTTTGAGAAAAGGGACATCAAATCGACATTTAAGGAGGTACTTTTGCGTGGCAAAAGAAGATGTGATTGAAATCGAAGGTAAGGTTGTTGAAACCATGCCTAATGCGATGTTTACTGTTGAATTAGAGAATGGGCATAAAATTCTGGCGACAGTATCAGGAAAAATCCGCAAGAACTACATTCGTATTCTTGTCGGTGACCGTGTGACTGTGGAACTTAGCCCCTACGATTTAACACGTGGACGGATCACATACCGCTTTAAATAATCGAAATAATTGGAGGGATTAAAACATGAAGGTAAGACCATCGGTTAAACCAATTTGCGAATACTGTAAAGTTATTCGTCGTAATGGTCGTGTTATGGTGATTTGTCCAACAAACCCTAAACACAAACAACGTCAAGGCTAAAATAGTTATAGAAAGGAGAAAACATGGCTCGTATTGCTGGAGTTGATATTCCAAATGACAAACGCGTAGTGATTTCATTGACTTATGTCTACGGTATCGGTGTGCCAACGGCTAAGAAAATCTTAGCTGCTGCAGGTATCTCTGAAGACATCCGAGTGAAAGATTTGACCCCTGATCAAGAAGACGCTATCCGTCGTGAAGTAGACGCAATCAAAGTAGAGGGTGACCTCCGTCGTGAAGTTAACCTCAACATCAAACGCTTGATGGAAATCGGTTCATACCGTGGTATCCGTCACCGCCGTGGACTTCCAGTCCGTGGTCAAAATACCAAGAACAATGCGCGTACTCGTAAGGGTAAAGCAGTTGCTATTCCTGGTAAGAAAAAATAAAATAGGAGGTAAATAAATTGGCTAAACCAACACGTAAACGCCGTGTGAAAAAGAATATCGAATCAGGTATTGCTCACATTCACGCGACATTTAACAACACTATTGTTATGATTACTGATGTACACGGCAACGCTATCGCTTGGTCCTCAGCTGGTGCCCTTGGTTTCAAAGGTTCTCGTAAGTCAACACCGTTCGCGGCTCAAATGGCTTCTGAAGCTGCTGCAAAAGCTGCACAAGAACATGGACTTCGCACGGTTGAAGTAACAGTAAAAGGTCCTGGTTCAGGTCGTGAATCTGCTATTCGTGCTCTTGCTGCTGCTGGCTTAGAAGTAACAGCAATCCGCGATGTGACTCCTGTACCGCATAACGGTGCTCGTCCTCCGAAACGTCGTCGTGTGTAAGTCATAATCGCTTTTTATACACAATTCGTTTCGAGGGAGTAACTAAATGATTGAGTTTGCAAAACCAATAATAACAAAAATTGATGAAAACCAAAATTCCGGTAAATTTGTGATTGAACCACTTGAACGTGGCTACGGCACAACTCTCGGAAACTCTCTTCGTCGTGTACTTTTGTCCTCCCTTCCAGGTGCGGCAGTGACATCAATTAAGATTGATGGAGTACTCCACGAATTTGATACTGTTCCAGGTGTTCGTGAAGATGTGATGCAGATCATCCTCAACTTGAAAGGTCTTGCCATTAAATCTCATGTTGATGAGGAAAAAACGATGGAACTCGATATTGTTGGTCCCGCTGAAGTTACAGCAGGAGATATCTTGACAGATAGCGATATCGAAATCATTAACACCACTCATTACCTCTTTACTATTGCAGAGGGTGCTAGCTTTAAAGCGGTTCTTAAAGTTAATACTAATCGTGGCTATGTACCAGCTGAGAATAATAAAAAAGGTGACGCACCAGTTGGAACCTTGGCTATTGATGCCATTTATACACCCGTTAAGAAAGTCAATTACCAAGTTGAGCCTGCCCGTGTTGGTAGCAACGATGGATTTGATAAGTTAACGATTGATATTGAAACGAATGGAACGATTATTCCAGAAGATGCTTTAGGTCTATCTGCAAATGTTTTGATTAACCACCTCAACCTCTTTACTGACTTGACGGACATTGCTAACAACATGGATGTTCTCAAAGAAACAGAGGTGGTGTCAGACGAAAAAGTACTTGACCGAACCATCGAAGAATTAGACTTGTCTGTTCGTTCATATAACTGCCTCAAGCGCGCGGGAATTAACACCGTCTATGACTTGACAGAAAAATCAGAGACTGAAATGATGAAAGTACGTAACTTGGGACGTAAGAGCCTTGAAGAAGTTAAAGTAAAATTGCATGATTTAGGTCTGGGATTAAAAAACGATAAATAATTTAAGGAGGAAAACATGGCTTACCGTAAATTAGGACGCACTAGCTCACAACGTAAGGCAATGCTTCGCGACTTGACAACTGATCTTTTGATCAATGAATCAATCGTGACAACTGAAGCTCGTGCTAAAGAAATCCGTAAAACCGTTGAAAAAATGATTACCCTTGGTAAACGTGGTGACTTGCATGCTCGTCGTCAAGCAGCAGCTTTTGTTCGCAACGAAATCGCATCTGAAAACTACGATGAAGCAACTGACAAATACGTTGCAACAACTGCTTTGCAGAAATTGTTCTCAGAAATTGCACCACGCTATGCTGAGCGCAACGGTGGTTACACTCGTATCTTGAAAACTGAGCCACGTCGTGGTGACGCAGCTCCGATGGCAATCGTCGAATTAGTTTAATTCATCAATTTTGTTGAGTGTTATGATGATGGAAAGCTTGCTTTCTTAGTCTAGCTCTGGTCTGCCGCTGGGTCTGTCCCAGCGGTAACACTCATCATCATTGATTAGTTACGCTTGTTTACGAGAGACTTCTAATTAATTTAGAAATCTCTCGTAAGCAGGCGTTTTTGTATTGTATGTTATAATGGTATTAAGGGTTGTAGTCAGGATAGTTTATCAATAACATCTAAGTTTACCCTGCTGTATTTCGTAAGTTGAACAATGGATGAGGTAAGTGAATGGACAAGTTAAAAAAGGCATTGAGAGATATTTATTTATCGCCTCTAAAGGAGACAAGAGACCTGTATATCGGTGTTGAACTGGAGTTTCCCATTGTCCATCGATTATCTCAGAAAACTGACATAGAGGTCAGTAAAGCCCTCATGATTTTCTTGGCGGAGCACTTTCATCTGGTGATTGAACAACATGATGCAGACGGTGCTCCTGTACAATTATATCACCCAGGCACAAAAGACCGAATCCTTTTTGAAGTCTCTTACAACATCCTCGAATTTGCCTTCGGGAAATCTAAAACAATCCAAGAAATAGATGACCGTTTTCAACATTATCTGAAAGCCGTCCAGTTGTTTTTAGGACAACATGACCATGAACTCCAAGGTGTCGGGATTCATCCAGCCTGGGATAAAAATGACAATTCTGCAGTGAAGTTACCTCGCTACCAGATGTTGATGGCTTATTTAGCCTTAGCTAACGAAGACGCGACTGATTGGTACCACCCTTTTACTGATTACGGAGCCTTTATTTGTAGTAACCAAGTCCAACTAGATGTGACTTCAAGCAATTACCTGCGTGTTCTCAATGCTTTCAATAAAATAGAGGCTGCTAAAGCCTATCTCTTTTCTAATTCTGTTTTTAATGGTGCTGACTGGGATACGACGATTGCTCGTGATATTTTTTGGGAACACTCGTTCCACGGTTGTATTGCTGAAAATGTTGGCCTTTTCCCGCATGATTTTCATAGTGATGATGAATTATTGGATTATCTGACAAAAACATCTTTATTCACTGTTAATAGGGATGGAAAAGTTTATTATTTCCCACCAATATCGTTAGAAAACTACATTGATTCAAAGGAAATAAAGGCTTATTCTGTCGGTCACACGAGCTCAAAAAGTTATTTACAGCCGTGTCTATCTAACCTTGAAACTCACCGTGCTTACCATTACAACACTTTAACGAGGCGTGCGACGATTGAGAGCCGTAGCGTTTGTACACAGCCACTAGATAGTACCTTTGCGCCCATAGCTTTTCAGCTTGGTCTATTGGTAGCAATAGCAGAGCTTGAAGATTATTTAGAACAAGCGGACTTCTTTCAGCATTATGGTAAAGACTACCCAGCCCTCCGTCGCCAATTTTCCCAAAAAACATTATCAGCTGAAGAAAAAAATAAAATTCGCAAATTCAGTCTTGATTTACTCAATATCGCCAGGAATGGGCTATTGAAAAGAGGATTTAAGGAAGAAAACTACTTAAC
>NZ_JBGTZB010000010.1:0-59047 GCF_041807825.1 Streptococcus sp. E24BD
AAAATTACTTACTAACGAAGAGTGGAATCTTGTCCAAAAACTCGCTTCCGGAAATGCTTTTAAAGGGAAAAAGAATATCATTACAAAAGTGAAAAAATTAATCAAACAACTTGAAGGTGAGTGATTATAAGCTTTAACATAAGAGCCTGGAAAACTTTTCCGGTCTCAGTTTCTATGCAGATTAACCAAAGAAAGTAAAAGTCTACTCGTTATAGCTAAAGGCTATGGTACTTTATAGTTAAAATGTATAACCAATATATTGAAAGCACTAACAAAAATTGATATAATTATCTTATTCTGGTAAAACAATTCAAAAGGGGTTGCTATGAAATTCGGAAAGAAAGTTAAAGCGTTACGACAGGCTCAAAAGATAACTAAAGAGGCCTTTTGCGGCGATGAAAGCGAACTATCTGTGCGCCAGCTAACACGCATCGAAACAGGTAAATCAACACCTACATTGGCTAAGGTTCAATTTATCGCTAGTCGATTAGGGGTTAAAATCGGTGATTTAACCGATGAGAGTTTTGAATTGCCAGCGCGCTATAAAGAGTTGAAATACTTATTATTGAGGACGCAGACGTATCAAGAAAACAGCAGATTAGAAGAAAAAGAAACTTATCTAAATGAGATATATGATGATTTTTATGACGAACTCTCTGAAGAAGAGCAATTAGTAATTGACATCATTGATACAAATTTAAGATTAGGCTTTGATGATAATTTCTTTTCTGCTAACAAAATTCTCGAAGATTATTTAGACCAACTCTTCACAAAAAATATTTATACTGCCAACGACCTTGTCCTTATTGATCTTTATTTGCTTGCTATAAAAAAGAAAGACTTTCCTCCTGAATGGTTTGATAAAAAACAATATAATGAATTAATCAGCAATCTTTTTAAACATGTTGATATTGTCCCTCTTGAAGATTTATCTACTCTTAACTCTGTGTTTATTAGTGTATTTTCTAATTCTATCAGCTTAAATTGTGAAGAATCTATGGGAAAAACGATTGCCGCAATGGAGCGAATTATGCAAAAGACACAAGATTTTCAAAAAATGCCAATTTTCAATCTCATGAAATGGAAATACTATTTATTCCAGGAAAAAAATGAAGAAGAGGCTAGATTGTGTTACGAAAATGCTTGTATGTTTGCTAGGCTAGTTAGCGATAAAACCTTGCTAACTAAATTATCTGCTGAATGGAAGCAAGATATCGCTCGTCGATAAGACATTTTTGTCCTGTTAAGATTAATGATGTTCCGATACAATAAGTATGTAATATAAATTATTAATTTTAAAGGAGATAACACCATGTTCTTTTTCAACTTCGCTGCAATTAGTGCTTTCATCGTTAAGCCATTGGAAGAACTCAGTTGGTGGTGCGTTAAATAACTGAACTGTAACATAAAAGCAAGCTTATCGCTTGCTTTTATGTTATACTATTTTCATGAACAATCTACTAGACAAGCAACAACTGTCTGGGGAGGAGGCGGTTGAACGTACACTCCGTCCCCAGTATTTTCGAGAGTACATCGGTCAGAACAAGGTTAAGGAGCAGCTGGAAATTTTTATCAAGGCTGCCAAACTGCGTGACGAAGCCCTGGATCATGTCCTGCTCTTTGGTCCTCCGGGTCTTGGGAAAACGACTATGGCCGCGGTAATTGCTAACGAGCTGGGGGTCAATCTCAAACAAACTAGCGGTCCTGTCATTGAGAAACCTGGTGATTTGGTCGCTATCCTTAACGATCTGGAGCCCGGTGATGTGCTTTTCATTGACGAGATTCACCGCATGCCCATGGTTGTCGAAGAGGTGCTCTACTCGGCGATGGAGGACTTTTATGTCGATATTATGATTGGGCAGGGGGAAAATAGCAGAGCTGTCCATCTGGATTTGCCTCCTTTTACCTTGATTGGGGCGACGACACGGGCTGGGATGCTGTCCAATCCCTTACGCGCTCGGTTTGGTATCTCTGGGCACATGGAATATTATGCCTTGGAGGATCTGACGGAAATCGTTGAACGGACGGCTGACATCTTTGAAGCTGAAATCACCCACGAGGCTGCTCAGCAATTGTCACGGCGAAGCCGTGGAACTCCCCGTATCGCTAATCGCCTGCTCAAGCGGGTGCGGGATTTCGCCCAAATTATGGGCGACGGGCAAATTGACGATCAGGTAACTGATAAAGCCTTGACCATGTTAGACGTGGATCAGGAGGGGCTAGACTATGTCGACCAGAAAATCCTGCGCACCATGATTGAGGTTTACCGTGGTGGTCCGGTCGGGCTGGGAACGGTGGCGGTGAACATCGCCGAGGAACGTGAGACGGTCGAGGACATGTATGAACCTTACCTGATTCAGCAGGGGTTTATCATCCGTACCAAGTCTGGTCGGGTCGCTACCCAAAAAGCCTATGAGCACTTGGGGTATCCCTATCCTCAGACTTAACCACACGTTATCGAGATAATGCACAAAAAGAGCCCACGAGGCTCTTTTTATCGTCAACTTTCATCTCAAGTTAGGTCGATCCAATAAAATTCATCATGGTTGACCGTTTTTTCATAATGTCCACCATTACCCAAAATCAATTGTCGACTTCTCTTGTTATCAGCGTCACAGATAAGTATTAGTCGTTTCAAGCCTAACTGTTTGAGTTCAAGCAGCCCTAGCTTTAGCTGGGTATTCCCATAACCCTTGCCACGCTCCGACGGACGAATCGAATAGCCAATATGCCCATACTCGTCAACAATTTCTGGGGTGGTATCCTTACTAAAGGAGAAAATACCGAGTAAATCACCTCTATCGCTAAAACATTGACGATTACTCCCTCAAAACCTATTGGCGCCCACTCTATGACCAAGCTGTCAGCAGCGAAGACCTCTTGATTTCTCTCCTCTCAAGCGAGTTTGAAACAGTCTTTTCACCGACTGTTCAAGAGCGTTTTGTCAGAGTGCTCTTCCATGAGGAAAAAGCTGGACAGCTCAAAACGCATTCTACCATTTCCAAAAAAGGACGTGGTCTTCTCCTCAAGCAAGCCTGCCTGGAAGCAGTGGAGACTCTGGATCAGCTCAAAGAGCTGACTTTTGCGGGTTTTACCTATCAGGCTGTTCTATCCAGCGAGCAGGAATTGGTTTATGTCCGTCCAGCTGATTAAACAAGATTCAGGTCAAACAAAATCTTAAAATACTATAGCCCTAATCTTTTAAGATAGTTAGGACTAGAATGTTCTTAAATATAATCTAAAATGGTCAATTGCTTCAAATAATTAGTCAGACAATCATAGTCTACTTATTAAATGTACCACTGATATAGTAGGTCTGACCCGAACTCTCTGTTGTCGAAAAATACAAGCGATAAGTTCCTGATGATAAATAAGGAGAGAAAGTAGCAGACCTTGTTTCATAATAAGTTTCAGAAGCTACCGAATACCACGTCCAACCGTTATGCTTTTGCACGGTCACTGTCATTCCGATACCATTGCGGTTATAATCTCTTTGCTGATAATGATTGATTGTAACCCTTTGGGAACTATTGAGGTAGGTCGAGCCAAGCGACGGCCTGCTCCTTATCCCCCAACCTTCATAGCTAAATGCAACGGCAGCCTGTACCACGCTTGTGGCCAATGATAAAAAAGTCACAGCAGACAAGACTAAGAAGACTATCTTTTTATTGAAATTTAATGATTTCATAAGTTTACTCCTTCTATTTTTTTATTATAATGTATACGTATACATTATAATTTTCTCAAACAGGAGTCAAGTAAAATGAAGAAAAATATCATTTATGTTGTTATAACCCTTCTTATGAGTCTCGTTTTCTTTTTCGGACTAGCTAATTTTTATTCCTTTATTGCCTATCCCTACCTAGTGCTCCTGTTAGGAGGGGCTGGAGTTGACATTTTGAGTCAGACTTGGCTCATTATCACGTCACTAGTCGCCATCACTCTTTTATTTGCTACCAACGTTTGGCAACTCCTCCACCTACGATTCAAAAAAACATTTTTGAAAGTCCAGACCCTCCTCTATCTTGTCGCTCTTCTCTTTGTCATCATGCTCAAAAGTCGAGGGGTGCAGGGAATTAACTTAAACCCACTAAATCTCCTCACCCAATTTCAGGAGTCAGCCTTTATCGTTTTTGCCAACATCGTCCTCTTTATCCCCGTTGGTTTCCTGCTGTTTCGTCGTGTCAAAACGCTCAAAATGGTTGTCGCCTCTGCTACGATTGGTCTGATAATCCTAGAAATCAGCCAGTATCTTCTTCATCTGGGTATCGCCGATGTGGCTGATATCCTGACTAACCTGTCTGGTATTCTTTTGGGCTATTTAGGCTTAGATTTATTAAGGGACTTGGGTTGGAAGAGTCGAACAGACAGTAGCTACATCTATTTCTACAAAAACTAGTACGCTTTGACAATCAAAATCAGATGTCGTCACCTCGCCTAACTGCACCACCAGTGCTACCTTCGATTCGTTTCCTAGTCTGATGCTGATTTTTTGAGTATAACCAGCAAAAAAGAGCCATTTGGCTCTTTTTGTCTACTCTAAATCAACCCAATACCGCTCTGTGCCTTCACGCACGTCTTCCAACACGCCGCCGTTGGCTAAAATCGTCGCTCGGCTGGCTGGATTTTCCATGGAACAGGTGATTAGTACGCGGTGAATATTTTTCTGTGGGCACTCTAAAAGCCCCAACCGCAACTGCTCCTTAGCGTGACCCTTACCCCGCTCACTCGGTCTGATGGAATAGCCAATATGCCCACCTTGTTGTAGCAGGAAGTCATTGAGCCGCAGACGAAGATGAAGAAAGCCCAAAGATCGCCCAGCCTCATCAAAAGAGACAAACTGAACAGCTGGAACAAACTCTGCTGGGATATTGAGCCCCATCTCTGCGTCGGCGTTGTACTGGAGCCAGTCAGCATAGTCAAAGTTCTCAGGAGTCCAAAAGCCGCCATCGGTCGCAGAACCTGTGGCGATAAACTCCGCCATCATTTCCTCGACAGCCGCTTGATCCGCTAGGGTTGGTCGTCTTAGTTGCATGACAGTCCTCCTATTCTGGCAGGGTTAGCTGGAGCTGACCGCTGCTGGTTTTACTGTGGTTGATTTGGTGGCAGAGCCAATGGCTGAGCAAGCTGCTAGTAGGGTCTACAGGATTTTGCTTGGTCTTGATAGCCGTCAGAAAGGCGTCAACAATGCTCTCAAACCCTCGTTTGTAGAGGGTCGTATCCCAGGAACCAAAGCTCTTGGTCTGTTGGTCGTCTCCCTCGATGATGGTCAGCTTGTCCAGATTTTCCAGCTGATAGGTCGCTTGTGGGGTTTGGATGTCCATGACCTCATGGCGAGAGCCTGCTTGCAGGTTCATGCCAATGTGAATTAGCTCAGCTTGGTCAGTTTCCAGTGTGACAGCAACCTGTCGCAACTGTCCTGATGGCGTCAGGTAGTAGCGAAAATCCCCAGAGACAGCTCGGCCATTTGCCAAAAAAAGCGCCGTATCTAACGGGTGGATAAAGAGGTCATAGAGCTTGAAGGTCAAGTCGGCGGGACGGTTGGTGTCGTTTTTCTCGACACGAATGTGGGTCTTGTTCGTGAGCTGGGTCAGCTCTGTCACTCGAGGGGCGAAGCGGCGATTGAAGCCCGCCATAAGAAAGGTGTTGTGCTTTTCAGCCAAGGCATAGAGCTGGCGCGCCGCCTCGTAGTCCTCTGCCAAAGGCTTGTCCATGTAGATAGGAATCCCCCGCCGCAGAAACTGACTAGCCAGCTCCACGTGCGCCACCGTCGCTGCATGAATCATGACCCCATCCAGTTCCACCGCCAGCAAGTCTTCTATGGCTTGGTAGGTGTTGGCTACTCCAAAGAGGCTGGCAGTCTCTGCCAATACTGCTTGATTGCGGGTAAAGAGATGCCACTCCACACCTGTCAGCTGCCGCAGATAGGGCAGGTAGGCTTTCTGGCAAATGCCGCCAATGCCAACAATGCCAATTCTCATCCCTTGTTCCCTTTCTTGGTCCTAGCGACAAACTGAGCCTTCAGGTCTTTGAGTTTGTCGGTTTTATCAGATTTGCCTGTCGAATGTTTCTCGTGAAACCTAGTTACCTGTGCCTGCCCCTTGTAGTCGAGTTGGTATTTTCCCATGATTGTCTCCTCTGTGGTTGATTTGATGTGACCTCTAGCTTACCATATTGTCAATGGTTCGTCAAAGGTTACTCCATCTCCTGCAACCTCGACCACAGGACAACTTCACCAGTTGCTAACGACGTTGGGACATCAATGATGCGTTGGTTAGATGACCCGCGAAACTGTAGGCGGAGATTGCGCTTGCTGCGGTCATATCGTCCATCAACCAAAATATCGAGGAAACGGAGCAGTTCTAGCTTGTCCTCGGTTTCTAGCTGCAGTTCCTCCCAAGTGTAGCCTGTCCAAGACCAGATGTCCTTATCAGGCAGTTCTCTTCGTATCCGCTTAACCAAGGGAAGGAGAATCCCTGTGTTGAGAAAGGGTTCGCCCCCTAGCAAGGTCAGCCCTTGCACATAGGGCTTGGCTAAATCAGCCATTATCTGCTCCTCAAGCTCCTGGGTATAGGGAATACCTGCCCTAAAGTTCCACGTGGCAACGTTATAACAGCCCTCACAATGAAAGAGGCAGCCCGACACATAGAGGCTGCACCTTACCCCCTCACCATCTACCATGTTAAAAGCCTTGTAATCCATGATGTGCCCATGGCTTAGCTCGTCACTTTTCCATTCTTGGGGCTTGGGATTATTCATGGTCGCTCCTTTCAGGTTTTATAAGCTAGAGGCATTCATGTGTTTGACTCGGGCAACAATTTCCTTGTGGCGACCGGCGACCATGGGACGGGCTTGGGGATTGCCCAGATAACCGCAGGTGCGCTTGACCACATCAACGGTTTTGGGATCCGTATTGCCACAGTCTGGGCACTGGAAACCTCGCTCAGTCGGCTCAAAGTCCCCCTCAAACTGACATTTGTAGCATTTGTCAATTGGGGTATTGGTGCCTAGGTAGCCAACACGGTCATAGGCGTAATCCCAGACGGCTTCCAGAGCCTTGGGATTTTGCTGGAGAACAGGGTACTCGCAGTAGTGGATAAAGCCGCCGCTGGATCCTGCTGCTGGGTAATCTTTTTCAAAGTCCAGTTTGTCAAATGGCGTTGGGTTCTTGCGCACATCATAATGGAAGGAGTTGGTGTAATACCCCTTGTCAGTGATGTCTTTGACACACCCAAATTGCTCGGTGTCTAAGCGACAAAACCGATCGGTCAAACTCTCTGATGGTGTGGAATAGACCGAAAAATGGTAGCCATACTGATCTGACCAGGTCTCGCATGCCTGCTTGAACTGGCGGATAATGTCCAAGGTAAAGGTCTTTGCTCTGCTATTGGTCTCCCAATCTGCCCCATAAAAGACTGTCGCCACCTCATAAAGACCGATGTAGCCCAGTGAAATGGTCGCCCGACGGTTCTTGAACACCTCATCAACTGCATCGTTCTCGGCTAAGCGGCGGCCGAAGGCGCCGTGCTGGTAGAGAATAGGCGCGTTTGTCGGGCTAGCTTCCTTGACGCGCTGGACACGATAGACCAAAGCATCATGTGCGGTGGTCAGGCGCTCCTCCAAGAGCCGCCAAAAACGTGACAAGTCACCCAAAGACTCTAAAGCAATCCGCGGAAGATTGAGGGTGACCACCCCGAGATTCATCCGACCAGAGTTGACTTCTTGACCGTTCTCATCTGTCCAGCCCTGCAAAAAGGAGCGACAGCCCATCGGCACCTTGAAGGAGCCTGTCAGCTCAATCACCTGATCATAGGATAGGATATCAGGATACATCCGCTTGGTGGCACAGGCCAGCGCCAGTTGCTTGATGTCGTAGTTGGGGCTGTCAGGTTCCAGATTAAGCCCTCGTTTGAGGGTATAGATGAGTTTTGGGAAAATAGCTGTGCGACCTTCGCGCCCCAGACCCTTTAAGCGGATTTGGAGGATAGCACGCTGGATTTCTCGTTCTAACCAGCTGAGCCCTAGACCAAATCCCAGAGAGACAAACGGCGTTTGACCGTTGGAACTAAAGAGGGTGTTAATCTCATATTCCAAGCTCTGCATGGCATCGTAAATGTCCTTGACCGTCTTTTCCTTGGCGTAGGCATCGACCTGGTCAGGGCTTAGCCATTTTTCCCCTTCAAGGCGGTGCTTGTTATAATTGAGTTGAGCATAAGGGGCTAACAATTCATCGACACGGTCAGCTGAACAGCCCCCGTATTGACTGGAAGCGACATTGGCGATAATTTGAGACATCTGCGCTGTCGCTGTCTGGATAGACTTGGGACTCTCCACGTCAGCGTTACCAATCCGAAAGCCGTTTTCAAGCATATTGGCAAAATCAATCAGACAGCAGTTGGTCATAGTCGTATAGGGGCTATAATCCAAATCATGGTAGTGCAAGTGTCCACGTTGATGAGCTTTGGCCACATGAGGGGGTAAGAGTGACAACCCGAAACTTTTTGCGACTAGACCAGCAGTCAAATCCCGCTGAGTGTTAAACACCCGAGCATCCTTATTGGCGTTTTCATGGACAAGGCTACTATCAGCCGTCGCCAAACGGTTGAGCGCCTGCCCCATATCTGTCGCTGCTACAAATGCCCTTGCCTCTTCACTAGCATATGTTAGCATGCTCTCTGCTAGCTCGCCATAACCAGCCGTCTGCAAGGTTTCTGACAATAATGTTTGAATTTCGCCTGAACTGATGTTGTCTTGTTCAGACTGACTGATTTTCTGACCTACCGCATCACAAATCTGCTGGCATAACTCCCTTAACTGCTCCTGATTAAAAGATTCATAATACCTCGCGGTCTTTACTAAACTCCGATACAGTTTATCTGCATCAAATAATTGCTGCCTGCCGTCTCGTTTAATAACCATCAGTTGTCTCATGATATTGATACCCACCTTGTTAGCAAATTCACTTTTTCTCCATTATAGCAAGAAGAGCAAAAAAAATCAATATCTTGTGGTCTATTTTTTAAAAAGACACAAGATATTGATTTTTACTGTTTCTGGTAGAAGTTAAAATGAGTAAACTGGGGTGATGACAGGTGTTGATAATCCTTATCCAACTTCTCCTGTAATTGTTCAGGGAGAGGAAGGGACTTGTTAACAATGACAAAGCTTGCCTGTCCTCGCAACAGTTCATCGACAACCTGTTGCTGAGTGGTTTGAGTCATAGGATAAGCGGTGATAATGGGAATCTGGCTTGCCGAGGTCAGGTGACTGTCCAGATAAATTGTCGCGGATTTATCCCAAGCGTAGATCGATGTCTCACCAGTTACCTCGCTAGACAGATACTGAGCTATCTGTTCTCTTTCAGCTTGAACAGCTTGTTCTGTCAAGATAGGAGACAAGCGCCAGACTAGCCCAACTAAAAGCAATACCGCAGGCAGATAAGCATGGCTTTTCAACAGACCAACCGATGAGGAGGCTAACTTCTGACGACGGGCTGAACGGCTGTTTACCAAAGTCGTTTTCTCATCAGCCAAGCCCAGACCTGTTAGTAACAGGCCAAACGGCAGTAGCAGCAATAAATCTGTAAATGACCAAGATTGCCCAAGTACGGCCACAATTAAGTAACTCAAGGTCAGCAACGCCAGCAAAACAACACTGGCAGTCTGCTCTGACATGTGTCGAAAAACTTTCGGCAAAAAGAGCAAACCTGTCAATAGCCCCAACCCAAGGGCAAGGATGGCATTGACCCCCATAGGCAGAAAACTCATCGTGCCAGTGTCGGACAAGCTGCTGAAGTTCCCAATAAAGGCTTGCTCAAAATAGGGTGTCAACAAATCCAAGTTAACCGCAATATAGGCCAATGGGTAGATGATTAAAATGATACCGAACACCATGGCTAATTGTTGATAGAAGCCTCTAGCCCAACGTTTTTTAGCGATATTGGAACCGGTGAAAACGACAAAACTGAGCAACCAAAACACTAATGTCCGAGGCTCCAAAGCTAAAGCCAAGGCAGACACCAGACCATAAGTGATAAAAATTTCATCGCGCCGCCAGTCATTTAAATAGGTCACCAATAGCCATAGACCAATCAAGACAAACGGAATGGCCAATTGAACCGAGAGAAAACCGCCGAATCCAACAACGGCGTTGACTGCGTAAAACATCCCTGATAACCCCAGCGCCTGTCGGTTATCCCCTGTCCAATAAGACACCAGTTTAAACAGGTAAATCCCTGATAGGTATAAACACCCAAGCTGGATTAGCATCATCCACTGAAGCCCACCTAGGAATGTGGTTGCAGCAACCAAAGCACTGTAAAGAAGTCCAGATCGACTAAAAATCGAAACATAAGGCAGTTGCCCTTGAGTAATCCCCCAAGCCATGTAAAAAATCTGGCTTTGCAGACCATCTGCAGAGGTACTGATGTAAAGGGGAACGAAAGACATGAGAGATACAACCGTACTCCACAGCATCAAGAGAAATTGATGCGATAGGGGCACTCTGTAATCTCTTAATCTTTTCTTTGGTCGCTCCGCAAGTGGCGCCTCAAGCAATTTGTCCCAATCCTCGGGGTTTAGAAAATGTTCACTCACGACATATCTCCTTATTCATTTGTAGTTCTTGTATAGCTTGCTGTCAAACTTAAAAAACTGGGCATTCAACACCCTGCATTATCCAAGCCTCAAGCCCAATAATCGGATTTCCAATTTCTCGTCTGGACAACCCGCCTATCCTCAGCACCCAATAGGCATTTTTTACACGTGTTTTCTGGAATTTGGTTTCACCAAATACTTTTATCCTATTTTGTATGCTCCGTTTGTATCTTTCATTATATCACCTTTTTCAGCTTTTTACTAACTAAAAAAGACCAGCATAAGCTAGCCTTGACATCGGTTATAGCCAGATAAAAAACGGCGCTAGACCGTTTTTTACTATTCTTCATCAACAAAGCTGTTGAAGACTTCTTCGATCATATCCCACTCAGCATCAGAATCTTCAGGGATTGGTAATAAGTCGCCTTCTGTACCGTCCTCATTTTCTGTATAAGAGTAAGCTTGAATCTCAATCTCACCTGTTTCATCTGCCTCTGCACCTGCTGGCACTAGGAGGACATAGTTCTTACCGAATTCTTCTCGACCATCAATGGTCAACAAAATTTCAAAGAGGGTTTCGTTGCCCTCTTCATCAACGAGGGTAATCACATCGTGATCATGTTCATGGTTATGTGACATAGTTTCTCCTTTATTTCCTAGAAAGACCGGTCAAGGTAGTTCTGCAAAATTAGCTGAGCAGCTAATTTATCAATAACTTTTTTACGCTTGTTACGGCTGACATCTGCTTGCTCAATTAAGAGCCGCTCTGCTTGAACGGTGGTTAGTCGCTCATCTTGATAATCAACAGGCAACCCAAACCGTTCAATAAGGAGTTCCCCGTAAGCCTGACTTGCTTCGGCACGAGGACCGAGGCTGTTATTCATGTTCTTTGGCAGACCGACGACGAACTTGGTCACTTGATAGTTCTTAACCAACCCTGCTAGGCGATCCAAACCAAACTCACCGTTATCCTCGTTAATTGGAATAATTTCCACACCCTGAGCTGTGAACCCTAGCGGGTCACTAATCGCCACTCCGACAGTCTTTGACCCAACATCCAATCCCATTACTCGCATCAGAGGTCTATCCCATTGCCTTTCAGGTAAAAGCGAACCAACTCTTCAACCAATTCATCACGCTCGTATTTACGAATTTGATTTCTAGCATCGTTATAGCGTGGGACATAAGCTGGGTCCCCACTCAGGACATAGCCTACGATTTGGTTAATCGGCTGATAGCCTTTTTCGCTCAACGAGCGATAGACAGACGCCAAGGTCTCGCTAATTTCTTTTTTATTGCCGTCATCCAGTTGAAAACGGACAGTATCTTCTGTAAATCCCATAACGTCCCCTTCTTTCCTTATCTTATTAACTATTATACCTTATTTTTATAATATTTTCAAGGACATGCTATCCTTTCGTCACCGAACATTGCTAGCGATTTTTCTCCAAGCTAAGCAAATCAGATTGATAGATAAAAAGGCTGGGTGAATCACTGTATCAACCAACCTTTAATAACCTATAAAGCAGCCCGCAAACGAGCTTCCGAATTTTCAACATCACGCACCGAACGTGGCAAGAAAATGCGAATGTCATCTTCTTTGTAGCCAACCTGTAGGCGTTTGTTATCTACTAAAATCGGACTTTTCAAAATACGAGGATTTTCTTGAATCAATTCAATCACTTGATTGAGGCTCAAGTCGTTAACATCCAAATCAAGAGCCTTGACATAACGATTTTTCGACGAAATGATGCTATCAACACCGTTTTCGGTTTTTGATAAGATATCGAGAATTTCTGCCTTTGTCAAGGGTTCCTTACCAATATTTTGTTCTTTATATGGTAGTTTGTGGCTGTTTAACCAAGTTTTTGCTTTTTTACATGAGGTGCAACTGGAGATGGTATAAATCGTAATCATTACTGATCCACCTTTCTATCAAGTCATACTACCATTATAACACAAAGCTGAGACACTGGTCGTAGGTCTTTAGACCTATTTTTACGACAAGCTAAAAAACCAGTTTTTTAGGGTTAACAGTAACCCGAGATAAGTACAACAGTCACTTCAACTTCTGATGGCACAACCTAAAACAAGCCACTGGCTTGTCTCGGCTTTTCAATTTTTTTGCCTCGACCTAAAACAAGCCACTGGCTTGTTTTAGTCCTCCAGATCGATATCGTCATCGTCAAGGTCAAGTTCCAAGAGGGTATCTTCCTCTTCGATAACCTCGTCAGCTTCTTTTTTCTTGCCTTTAGCCGTTTTCTTGCCTTCGGTCTCGATGGCAGGCAGGTCTTCACCTTCTTCAGGTTCAATCAGACCGTAGTGAAGTCGTACCTTACGGTCAATTTCTGTAAAGATGTCAGGGTTCTCTTTGAGGAAATCCTTGGCTTTTTCAGACCCCTGACCAATTTTTTGATCATTATAAGAATACCACGCACCTGATTTTTTAATAATATCCAAGTTCGTAGCAATGGTCAAAAGTTCACCAGTCTGTGAAATGCCCTCGCCGAACATGATCTCAACAAGAGCCTCCTTAAATGGTGGCGCAACCTTATTTTTGACAACTTTGATCTTCGTTTCCTTACCGATGCTCTGGTCTTTCTGATCACCAGTCCCCTTAATTTGACTTGACCCACGAACATCTAGACGAACAGAAGCATAGAATTTAAGGGCACGTCCACCAGGTGTGGTCTCAGGACTACCGAACATAACACCAACTTTTTCACGGAGCTGGTTGATAAAGATAGCAATCGTTTTGGTTTTGTTGATAGAGGCACCTAGTTTACGCATGGCCTGACTCATCATCCGAGCCTGCAAGCCGACATGATTATCACCGATGTCACCATCAATTTCTGCACGCGGTACTAGAGCGGCTACTGAGTCAATAACCACCAAGTCCACCGCACCTGATTCGATGAGCTTGCCCGCAATTTCTAGCCCCTGCTCTCCGGAATCTGGCTGCGAAAGGAGCAACTCATCAATATTAACGCCCAGCGCTTGAGCATAAATAGGGTCGAGCGCATGCTCCGCATCAATAAAGGCTGCGATGCCACCTTCTTTTTGAACTTGAGCTACCGCATGCAAAGCAACAGTTGTCTTACCAGAGCTTTCCGGTCCATAAATCTCGATAATCCGCCCTTTGGGATACCCACCTGCACCCAAAGCAATGTCCAAGGCCAGAGAACCTGAACTAATCACTTGAACCTTTTGCTCCGCTCGCTCGCCGAGCTTCATAATGGCACCTTTACCAAAGTCTTTTTCGATTTGCTCAAGGGCTTTATTTAGCGCTTTTTCACGCTCTTCACCAAATTTTTTAGTGATATCTTCTAATTTCTTTGTCTGTTTTTTAGCCATGTTGTCTCCTTTTAATCACTTTTTCATTATACCATAGTTTTGTCAGAACAGATAGCCTGACGAACGAGATTTAGGACGTGCAAGACGGCAATCTGACGGATATGCTGCCTACCACGGTCACCGATGGTCAACTTGTGACTTATGACGCCATACTCTGTTGCAAGCCCCAGATAAACCGTCCCAACGCTCTGTCCCTCCAGCTCTTCTGGACCAGCCACACCCGTCAGGGCAACTCCTAAATCACTACCTGTCAATCGCCTACTCTGCTCTGCCATTGCCTCCGCAGAAACCGCCGATACTGTCCCGTGCTGGCGTAACAGCTCAGGTGAGATCCCCAGCATCTGCGCCTTTTGTTCCAGACTATAGGTGACGAAACCACCTTTGAAAATAGCTGAGCTACCGGCCTGTTCTGTTAGGGTTGCTTGCAAGAGCCCGCCTGTCAGGCTCTCTGCTGCGGTCAGGGTCAGCTGGCGCTCCTTGAGCAAATTGACCACCACAGCTGCGAGCGAGTTGTCCTCGCCATAGCCATAGAGACAGTCCGCTAACCCCTCATGGGCTAGAATTGTCGCCTCCAGCTGGTCAAATGCAGCATCTGCCAACTCTTGACGACTACTTTTGGTCGACAAGCGTAGGGTGACCTCGCCTGTCTTGGCATAAGGAGCGATGGTCGGATCTGTCTGATTGGCGATGAGGTCTGCGAGCACGGTCACTAGTTGACTCTCCCCAATCCCGATAAACCGTAAAACACGGGAGTAAAGCCGCTGTCCATCGGATAAGAAGGGTAAGAGCTGTTCTTGCACCATGGGCTTGAGCTCGCTCGGCGGACCAGGCAGGACAACATAGGTCACCCCATCCTGCTCGACCAGCCCACCAACGGCCAAGCCTGTTCGGTTAGGCAGGGGACGACTACCATCCACCAGCTCTGCCTGCCGGTCATTGTTTGGGGTACGATGATAAGTGGGGCGGCTGGCAAAAAAATGGTCCAGCTTAGCCATCGCATCTGGATCAGCAATCAAGTCTCGCCCCAGAAACTCAGCCAAGGTCTGCTTAGTCAAGTCATCCTCGGTCGGACCCAAACCACCACAGAGGATGACTAGTTGACTTCGGTTTTTAGCCAGTTCAAGCACCGACAGCAGCCTGTCTCGGTTATCGCCGACCGCTGTCTGAAAGTAAACATCTACGCCAATTTCTGCCATTTTTTCCGCCAAATACTGGGCGTTGGTGTTGACGATTTGCCCTGTCAACAGCTCTGTTCCAACGGTAATCAGCTCTGCTCTCATAAGTCCTCCTAATCAGTTATTCGTAATCACTGGGTATTTTTGCAAAAACAGGTGTCTTCGTGGTCGTTAACCAATCCCGCAGCCTGTAAATACGAGTAAACACAGACTGGTTCGACAAAGGTAAAGCCCCGTTTTTTCAAGTCCTTGGACAGGGCTTGTGACAGGGTCGTCTGAGTGGGGGCTTGGCTGTAGTCACTGACAGGATTAACCTGAGGTTGACCATTTACCCAACTCCAGAGGTAGCGGTCAAAGCTGCCAAACTCAGTCTGCACTCGCTGAAAAGCCCGAGCATTTTTCCGTGTGGCATAGAGTTTGGCTCGGTGACGGATGATGTCTGGGTTGACCAGCAGACGGTCCAGCTCCTCGTCGGTCATCTGGGCCACCTTGTCCACGGCGTAGCCATGAAAAGCTGAGCGAAAAGCCGAACGCTTGTTAAGAACAGTTTCCCAAGACAGCCCTGCTTGATAGGTTTCTAGGCAGAGCAGCTCAAAAAGCTTGTGGTCGTTGTGGAGAGGGAGTCCCCACTCCTCGTCATGATAAGCAACATAAAGAGGGTTACTGATTTTCACCCAAGAACAACGTGTTTTTTCCATGGGATAAGTATAACATAAAAAGCACCTGATGAACTGTCAGTGCTTTAGAATATACTCTAACATGAGGTGTTTGGCCAATATAGCGCCGATAATAAACAATAATAAACCGATAACGCGAAAAAAGTCGCTGGGAAGGATAAAGAACAAGCCAACCTCCCAGATAAGGACGGGCAGTAACTGCCATCTGAGTTGGCTGAGAAATGATGCCGTTAGTAGCTGGTGGTGCGGTCTGCCTAACAGGTGATGAATGCGAAACTCTTTTCGCTTTGACAACATCATCATGTAAAAAAAGATTAGGTTTAGCAGATAAAGGGCGCTCAGCCAAAGCAGACCTTCTACTGGTTCTTTCCAGTGAAAAAAGATACTCATCAACAAACTGGTATAGAGGTTAAGTAAGCGAATCCGCCACTCATGCATCATCTGAGCCCCCTTGTGTCATCAGCTTCAAACGGTAATCGCTAATCTGGTAAACCTTATCGGCTATGGCTGTCAAGCGGTCATCGTGGGTGGCGATGATGATAATTTTCCCGTCGGCTTTTAAGGTGTTAAATAACTCTATGACCAGCTGAAAGTTGTCTGCATCAAGATTGCTAGTCGGCTCATCGGCAAGAATAATATCTGGGTCCAAAAGAATACTGCGGATAATGGCTGCCCGCTGTTTTTGACCGCCCGAGATGCGCTTGACCTTAGTCTCCAGAACATCTGATACCTCAAATTGGTCGGCTAATTGACGAGCCTTGTCTTCAAGGCTTGACTTGTCTGCTGAACGACGATACAAGGCAGGCAACAACAAGTTCTCAAGCACGGTGTAGTCGTCAATCAAGGCAAAATCTTGTAAGATATAGCCGATATGACGGTTACGAAAACGGCTCATCTGCTTATCATCTTGACAAAAAATCTCATTGCCACGGTAATGATAGCTGCCATCATCCATTGATTTTACCCCAGCTATCATATCCAGCAGGGTTGACTTCCCAATGCCGGACTTGCCCATCAGCAAAACGATTTGACCCGCTTCAACTGTCAGGTCTATGCCTGAAAAAATCTGCTTGTCCTTATAGGATTTTTTAACTTGTTTCAACTCAAGCATCGAGAAACCTCCTTAGTTGGTTTTTGATTAATTTTGAAACGATGGTAAGTACTAGCAATTGATAACCAAATAGATAAAGGGAATCCCATATCAAAAACTCTCGCCATGGGAAAATCACTATGATGCTAATCAGCGCTAGCAGAAACCCCAAGGTCGGCAAGACCGTGACTGACAACACCAATTGTCGATGCAGTTGAGTAGCCGACAGTCCCACTACACGAAGTAGGCGGATATCCTCTTGACAAATTGTCATGACAGAAACAACTGCCCAGTAAATCAGTAATAAGCCAAAGCCAGACGCCAGCACGTTGACCAACAGAGCAAAGAGAGCTCCGCCACCGTAATAGCCGATTTCTGATGCCGCTCGTTCTCTCAAGGATGTAAACATCATCGTCACATTTAAGCGACCTGCCGCCTTTTCTAATCTCTTTAGTTGTGACTGGTCAACATTGGTCACTAATAAATCAGCAAAAAACGTCGGGTGATAAAGGTCGTTTGCTAGTTGCGTTGACAACTCGGCTTCTGATAGAATCGGCATTTCCGAAATGCTTTGGTCACCTTTCAAATAGGTTCGTTTCCCTTTGTACAAACGATTATCGGAAGTATCTTTGAAAAACGTTTCCTTCAGCAAAACCATCAACTGCTGACGCTCGCTAGCCGTGTTCGGCAGTATACGACCATCAGTGTCTGTTTGCGGCATCACAAAGACATCATAAATATCATCGGACGATTTCTGATGAAGGGCTATAAGCCTTGGCAAATTTTCAACGAATAGATTGGTATTGTTCCACGATAGAACGGTCGTGATAAAGGTGAACAGGCTCATAATACCAAAAACATACCAGCGCTTTTTAACGATTGTCCAAAACACATACGCCATTGTTAGCTCCTTTGTAATGACAACTCAAGCATCGAGAAACCTCCTTAGTTGACTTGACAATAGTTTTGATATTATAAGTCCGATCAAAAACTGGTAACTAAATAGATAGATATAATCCCAAATGAGTATCGTACGACCAACAGAAATGCTGTGAATAAATAATAACGATAGGAAAATTCCAAACATTGGAGCGCTTAGCACCAGTATCAGCAAGTACCGATGCAGTTGAGACTTGGATAAGCCAATAATCCTCAATAATCGAATATCCTCTTGACAGATGATGAACAGAGAGTGGATAAGCCAGTAAATCAGTAATAAGCCAAAGCCAGATGCTAGCACGTTGACCAACAGAGCAAAGAGAGCTCCGCCACCGTAATACCTTAATTCACTCTGAAATCGCTTTTTAAGAGAGGTAAACATCAAGTTAATTCTTAGTTTTTCAGCTAACAACTCAGCTTGTTTTAAGTGTTCGGGAGATGTATTTGCCACTAATAAATCGTCAAAAAATTTTGGTTGAAAAATATGTCCTGCTAGCATCTGTGAAAGTTCGGACTGCTCTAATTTAGGCATTTCAGTCAATCCCTTATCGCCTTCCAAATAGCCCTGTTTGTCTGTATAAAGTTTATCTACACTCTTATTGTTAAAAAATGTGGTCTCTAGTAAGCCAATAAATTGTTGCCTTTCGCTAGAGGTGTTGGTTATGATAAGACCGTCTGATTCAGCATGAGGAACTGCCACAATTTCATAAACATCGGTTGATGATTTGTCATGAAGCTGCATGATATAGGGTAATTGGGTAAACAATAGATTGGTATTGTTCCACGATAGAACGGTCGTGATAAAGGTAAACAGACCCATGATACCAAAAACATACCAGCGTTTTTTAATGATTGTCCAAAACACATACGCCATTGTTAGCTCCTCTATGATATCAATTCAAGCATTTAGAGACTTTCTTAGTTGACTTTTTACAATAAAGTAAATCAAGCTTAGCACAAAAGCATTGAAGCAAAGTAAATAAATATAATCGTAGGCAATCGCACCAAAGCCAATGGCATGTGCAAAAATGATAACTAGGATAGAGGCTAAAAAAATTGGGCTAAATAGTAATAACGAAAAGCCAATACAAATGTCTTGCTTATTTGCTCCAACAATACTTAATAATCTGATGTCATCTTGATAGAGGTTTAAGCTTGTTTGTATCAGCCAATAGAGCAGCGCTAATACAAATATCAGAATAAATAGAGCTGCCCCTAGCCCGAATAAAAAGTTGACAACATAATAGTTCACTTCTGCCGATAAACGTTGGTTAAGTGACTCAAACGACATGTTTATATTAAGCGTTTTGAATTTTTCAGTAACGGCACTTAAAGTGGATTTTGACGTATTTCTAACAAGTAAATCATCTAAAAATAACTCATCAAGTGTACCTGAATTTGCAAAAGAAGATTTCTCCCTGAATTCTTCAAAGGTCAACTGTTGTAGACTTCCCCCTTCTATATATCCCCATTTATTGTAGTAGAGAGTTTCACTAATATCTTTGTCAAAAAAAGTTTCTTTGATAATGTTATAAAATTCTTCTGTTTCCTCTGAAGAATTTGGGATAATCCTCTGGTTGATGGTGTAAGGTAGATGAATGATTTCATAGTCATTATCACTACGCTTATGATATAACCCTATCAACTGCGGTGCGTAACGAAATAAGCGACTAGACTCATAAAATGTCAAAAAATTCATGACAAAACCTAATAAGATAATTGACACAAAAATATACCAACGCCTGGCAATGAGTAGCCGATAAATATATCTCATCCAGAATTCCTCCATTTTCAATCCATCCCATTAGATAATACAGATGAGAGTGGGACAAAAATCGGTCATTCGTCAGAATTCAATGAGTCGTCCCACCTCCGCACAGTTGAGTAGGGCTGTGAAAGCTGATAAAATCAGCGAATTAGAGCCCACTCTATAATCGCTCTTGATATAGATGTTCATCACCATTGAGCATAAAATTGAGTGACGTAACGCCGACCTGAAATTAACGAATCCCAAACATAGGTTGTCTGATAATCTTCTGCGGCATCAGACCAAGATGGTACCAGAGCAGTTACGGAACCAACGACCCTACCATCTCTTTTATAAATTCCTCTTGCAGCACCTCGTGCTGCTTTCGTATAGGCTTCCCCAAAATAGCGCAATTGTAATTGCTCTGTACTTCTTACCCACTTAGGACCATTGCTGAAGGTTATTGCCTGAATAACTTGAGCAGTTCCTAAGCCAAGCAAAGATAGGGCAGTCAAGGTCATTAGTTTCTTTTTCCAATTTTTCATCATCAATTCTCCTTTACGTATTATAACATTTTGTTCGTTTTTTAGCACACATTAACTGTTAGTTAATCCATCGGACTCACCTTGATTCTATCTATTTATAATACTGCTTGCCGTAAAGCATTAAAGCAATATTAACCACGTCCAATCTAGGGATAAAACTGGAGCAATTAGACAGGTAGTAATAATTAGTTTAGCTAATATCAAGTTTTTCATTTTTCCTCCTTTTCTTTATTTTATGATACAATAAAAAGTAGATAAGCGATTAAAATGTAAACTTTTTTCACTTTTTATTTTAGGAGGATTTTATGAGACATGATTTTGGCTATATCTATAAAAAAATTCGAAAATCAAAAGGTTTAACCCAAGTTCAAGTTTGTGGCGATATGATTTCGAGAACCACACTGACCAAGATAGAAAGTGGCATAGTTGTCCCTAAGTTTGAAAACATGATTTTTCTCCTTGATCAAATCAACATGAGTTTAGAGGAATTCCGCTATATCTGTAACCACTATAGACCACGACAAAGAGAGCATATCTTTGAGAGAGTTTATAACTATAAATCAATAGCAGATAACACAGAACTCTACCAGATAAAATGCCTGTGTGAAGAACATCTAAAAACTCACCATGATATTCCCATAAAAAAACTCCTAGATAAAATCAATGTGACCCTCTTAGTTCGCAAGCAAGGTTTTTTAAATCCTTCTGAAGAACTACAACAGCTTACTAAAAGAATCTGGGACGAACTTGCTAAGCAAGATACTTGGTATGAACGAGACTTGAAAATGATTGGTGTGATTTTGTTTACCTTTCCTTTAGAAACGATTATTGTCACAACTGATAAACTGCTTGTCAGTCTCGAAAAATACAAGGATTACCGTAACATCAACGACCTAAAATACGCTCTCCTTGCCAACCTTTCCAGTATTTTTCTCTATAACAACCTCATCAAGGACTGTGAACGACTGACGATGATGATTGAAGACTTAGCTCGTGAGACCAAGCGTTATGACCAGCTAGGGTTTGCGCAGGTTCGCTTGGGCATTTGCCGTGATGACCGCGATTTGATTGACAAGGGGCTAGCACTCCTCGACCTAACCGGAGAAGAACAAATGTTAAGCAATTTTCGAGAAGAACTCGATAAACTGAAAAAATGAGCAGGTTGTCCTACTCATTTTTCTTATTTCATCAGCATCTTGAGCGCACCCTTGATGTAGTTCTCCGTTGTGTCTGTCGTGCCATCAAAGAAGGTCTTGATCTTTTTGAGCTCAGCCGCTTTGTAGCCGAGGGCCAGAAGGGCCTCTATGGCTTCTTCAAGAGCGGTGTTTTCTGGGGTCAATGGCAGAGCAGCTCTGCTATTGGCGTCAGCCGAAGTAGCCGTAGGCTCAAACTTGCCAGCCAAGTCCAGCACCATCTGCTGGGCTGTTTTTTTGCCGACCTTGGGGAACTTGGTCAGGTAGGTGATGTTGCTGCTGTCAATGGCGGCGACCAGCCCGTCATTGTCGTCCACTGCGATGATGGCGAGGGCGGTGGTTGGTCCAATCCCTGTGACCGAGATGAGGTTGAGGAAGACTTCTTTCTCACTTTCGCTGGCAAAAGCGTAGAGGAGCTGGGCGTCCTCACGCACCACCTGATAGAGGTAAAGCTGGACGTCCTGACCAACACGGTCTGAAAAACGGTAGGGATTGGCGATATGAAGTAGGTAGCCGATGCCATAAGCCTCGACCACGAGGTGCTTGGCGGTGATTTTGGTCAGTGTGCCTTTGATATAGTCGTACATAGAGTCTCCTTTATACCATTATACCACAGCAAGATAAAAAGAAAAATAGCCCATGAAGTGGTTCCGACACTGACATTCTCTTCCATCAGTGACAAAAAAATCTTGCTTTTTAACTAAAAAATGATAAGCTAGTCCTAACACGAAAGGAGATACCATGTTACATTTTGAAAATGATTATAACGAAGGGGCTCACCCCGAGCTACTCAAAGCCTTGTTAGAAACAAACACTGAAAATTTAGCTGGCTACGGGACAGATTACTACACCAAACGAGCAGCTGAAAAAATCAAGCTGGCCTGCCAATCACCAGATGCAGACGTGTTCTTTTTAACAGGAGGAACACAAACCAACCAAGTTGCCATCGCAAGCCTCCTTCGCTCCTATGAGGGGGTTGTAACTGTTGACACTGGGCATATTAACACCCATGAAGCAGGCGCGATTGAGTATACTGGTCACAAGGTCTTAACAATCCCTCACGAACAAGGCAAGCTCTCTGCCCATAAACTAAAGGCCTATCTCGAACAGTTTTACCAAGATGATGCCAAAGAACACATGGTAGCACCAGGTATGGTCTACATCTCACATCCGACAGAGTATGGCACACTCTACTCCAAAGCGGAGTTAGAAGCCCTCGCTTCAATCTGTCGTCACTACACCTTACCGCTCTTTCTTGACGGCGCACGCTTGTCCTATGGCTTAGCCGTGACCGAGACAGATGTCGATTTGCCGACAATAGCAGAGCTTTGTGATGTCTTTTACATCGGCGGCACAAAAATCGGTGCTTTAGCAGGTGAAGCCTTAGTCTTTACCAGACAGCCCATGCCGAAAAACTTCACCAGTATCGTCAAGCAACACGGCGCTCTTCTCGCAAAAGGGCGGGTTCTTGGTGTTCAATTTGATCGCCTGTTTACTGATGACTTACACCTAACTATTGGGCGTCACGCTATCAAACTCGCTGAACAAGTCAGAACGATTCTCCTTGAAAAAGGCTACCACCTTTACATCGATTCTCCGACAAACCAGCAGTTTGTGATCATCGACAATAGCCAGCTGAGCAAGCTCGCTGAGTCAATGGTCTATACCATCTGGGAACCTTATGATGATAACCGTACCGTCATCCGCCTAACAACCAGCTGGTCAACCACGCAGGAAGATGTCGACCAATTAAGAGAACTATTATAACAACGAATCTAACAACGAAAAAGTGGCGAATCGTTTGACTCGTCACTTTTACATCATTACCGTCAATCACTGACAAGACACTCGTCAATGACTACCAGATAATCACACGATCCGCTTCATCACGCCACATACCATCTGCTGGTGTGACCCCAAAGGTCTCATGGAATTCAGCAAAGTTTGGTACTTGCAAGTTACAACGCAAGTGACCTGGGGCATGGACATCAACACTAGCCAGCATTTGCATGTACTCCTCACGAGCTTTCAAACGCCAGATGGTGGCAAAGTTGGTGAAATAGTCTGCCGCTGAGAAGTCAGCTTCTTTCTTGGCAGCTTCTAAGGCACAGGCAAGACCTCCTAAGTCTGCCACGTTTTCAGATACCGTCAGCTGGCCATTGACCTTGGCACCGTGAGAATCCTGTCCATCAAAGAGAGCGACAACCTTGTCTGTCCGCTCTTTGAAGGCCGCGTAGTCCTCGTCTGTCCACCAGTTTTTCAAACTCCCATGCTCATCAAAGCTGGCACCGTTGGTATCAAAGGCATGGGAAATCTCATGCGCAATGACCGCACCGATCCCCCCATAGTTAGCAGATGAAGACTGCTCCAAACTGTAAAACGGCGCCTGCAAGATTGCCGCTGGGAAAACAATCTGGTTCTGTTGAGGGTCATAGTAGGCATTGACCATGTGAGCCGGCATGTGCCACTCGGACTTGTCAACAGGTTTATCCCACTTGCTCCAACCGTGACGGATAGAAATCTCTGCTAATTTCTGAACATTGTCGACTAGAGACTTGTTTTCATCGATGATTTTTTGCGCATAGGTCTCAGGGAGTTTTTCTGGGTAGCCGATGTGTGGCACGATGGTATTGAGTTTGGCGATGGCCTTGTCACGAGTCTCGGGCTTGAGCCAGTCGTTGGTCTCTAGGCGCTCCTTGTAAACTGCAATCATGGTTCTCACCTTGTCCTCAACGTCCTTCTTAGCTTCTGGCGAGAAGTAATTCTGCGCATACCAGAGACCGATGGCTTGGCTATAAGGACTTTGGGCCAGGTAACTAGCTGCTTTTTTCTTGTCCATGGCTTGTGGCGTCCCCGAGAGGTGACGCCCATAAGCTCCCGCTAAAACCCTGATCTCGTCTGTTAGGTAGCTGGTGTACTGTTGCGCCGCCAAACTCAAGAGACTTGCCTTGAGGGCTGGCCAGTTGGCTTCTGAATAAAATTCCTTAGCAAAGCCTGTCCAGAAACGCTCCTCGCGCACGATAACCTGCTCTGGCAAACGCCCCAAAATCTCTGTGAACACCCTATCCAGTGGCAACTCTGGTGTCAGAGCGGTAAAGTCTGCCCAGTCGTAAGGGTGGTAGTGCTCCACATACTTGGCTGACTCTTCGTTTGATAGGACATACTGGGCAATCTTGGCATCCAAGACGATGATCTTGTCCAGCATATCGGCAATCTCCTCAGCTGTAAAACCAAAGTGAGGTAGGAGCTCTTCCTGGCAGCTCCGCCATTTCGCCAACAACTCCGCTCCCTTCTCATGACCGTCCTCATAGTAGGTTGTGTCTGGGAGAATGGTATCCATACCATAAGCCCAAAGGACATTGTGCTGGGCGTTCATAAAGTCAGGCGACACCCCAAACGGCAGGAGGTTGGGCTTACCTGCAAACTCAAAGTCTACTAGTTTATCAGTGAAGGCTTTGAAAGAGTTGAGGGCACGAATTTCCTCGATCAGGGGCATGGCTGGCGCCACACCATCAGCCTCACGTTTGTCAAAATCAGCCGCCAAGCGATGGAACTTGACGAAGTTTTGCAGAATAGGATCTGTCGGCACATCCTCACCTGCCAACCACTTGTCCGTAGTCTCAAGCATGAGCTTTTCTATGCCCAGGTGCAAATCCATAAAGCCACCTGTCGTTGGCTTGTCATCTGGAATCACAGCTGTCTTTTCCCACTCACCGTTAACACTCTTGTAAAAATCATCTTGTAAACGTGTCATTCGTTCATACTCCTTTTCAGTTGCTGGATATTATTGTAGCAAAATTTTGACGTTTTGAGTAGAAAAAACGTTAAAGCCCAGCAAATTGCTGGGCTTTAACTAGGAGATTTATGAAAAAGATGAGTTAATGATAAGCCTTCTTCCTTAAAAGAACCTTAATCGTCAAGCAACCCACTTTACTACCTCATGATAACTTAGTAAATCCGTATAATAGCACCGACATTCATCGGACTTGCTTTGCCTATCTTTAAGGTATCCTGGCATGGTTGCCATACCGTCTCTACGGTCCTTCATTCCCAATCTAAAATTGCTATCCTTTAGAGCTTTTTTGTGATATAATAAGGCATTAAGAGGTTTAACATGAAAAAATTTCGATTTGATAAGAACCATCTCATCATGATTGGTTTGATTTGCTATGGCGTATTGGCTTTGGGTCATGTCTTGGTTGGGCAATCTATTTGGTTTTTCTTCTTGTTGCTGGGAGTTATGATTGCTCTGGTCGGTTTATCTTTGTACCAAAAGTTCAGCTATGATTTGTCTGAAAATGAACAAGTTGAACGGATAGCAGATCAAATGGAGGATAACTTAGCCACTTTGCTGGATCAGATGCCCGTTGGTGTGGTTCAGTTTTCTGAAGACCATCAACATGTGACCTGGTTCAATCCCTATGCTGCTCTGCTATTGACCACAGAAGACGGTGACTTTGATGCCAACAGTGTCCTTGAGTTGTTTAGGCATAACCATCAAGGAACTGTTAAACTTGGGGACACCCTCCTGATGGTGACGACGGATAGTGCTAAAGGGATGCTTTACTTTTGGCACACCTACCAACCAGAGGTTCAAGCACCAATCTTGAGCGAGTTTAGTCCGGTTATCGCGGTTGTTTCTGTTGATAACTATGATGACATGACGGACAATTTGGCTGATGCAGAGGTGTCACAAATCAACAGTTTTGTGGCGAATTTTATCTCTGATTTTGCCAATCAAAAGAAGATTTTCTATCGTCGAACCGAAATGGATCGGTTCTACTTGTTCACAGATTATTTGGTCTTGACGGAGTTAATTGAGGAAAAGTTTGCCTTGCTGGAGCAATTCCGTCAGGCAGCAAAGGAGCTTGAACTAGGCTTAACGCTGAGTATCGGAATTGCTTATGGTAGTCACGATTATCAGGATATCGGTCGAGTGGCTCAAAATAACCTTAACCTTGCCATGGTTCGAGGCGGTGACCAAGTTGTCGTCAAAGAGAACCTGCCAGATAAAGATGTGCAGTATTTTGGTGGCGGTAGCACCTCTACCGTCAAACGCTCTCGGACACGCACCAGGGCGATGATGTCTGCTATCTCAGAGAAAATCAAGCATGCTGATAATGTGTTTGTCGTTGGGCATAAGCAGACGGATATGGATGCTTTAGCTGCCAGTGTCGGTATGCAGGTTTTTGCGTCACAGGTGATTGATGAGGCTTATGCAGTGTATGACCCAGAGAGCATGACCGATGATGTAGCGCGGGCTATCAGCTATTTAAAACATGACGAGAGCACACGACTACTAACACTGGCAGAAGCTTTTGGTCACCTTAAACGGCGTTCGCTTTTAATTATGGTTGACCATTCAAAACTCGCGCTGACCTTATCCCAAGAGTTTTATCGGCAGTTTCGTGAGGTGATTATCGTGGATCATCATCGCCGAGATGAGGACTTCCCTGACAATGCCAGCCTTAGTTTTATCGAAACAGGAGCTAGTTCAGCCAGTGAACTCGTCACCGAGCTGATTCAGTTTCAAAACGCCCCTAAACCGATTAGTCGCTTGCAGGCTAGCGTTTTAATGGCAGGCATCATGCTGGATACCAAGAATTTTTCTGCCAGAGTAACCAGCCGTACCTTTGATGTGGCGAGTTACTTGCGCCGATATGGTAGCGATAGCGTCGCTATTCAGACAATCTCCGCTCAAAACTTTGACGAATACCGTCAAATAAACCAGCTGATTATGGCAGGGCAGCTCGTCGGTCAGCGGGTCATTATCGCTACAGGTGATGAAAATGTCGTCTATACCAATACTCAGACAGGCAAAGCAGCAGATGCCCTTCTTGAGATGGCTGGTATCGAAGCCAGCTTTGTCATCACCAGAACAGCGAATGGCACTGTCGCTATTTCTGCGCGCAGTAAAAAAGATATCAACGTGCAGCGCCTGATGGAGCGCCTCGGCGGTGGCGGTCACTTCAATGTGGCAGCCGCCCAGTTGGATAGCCAATCTACACGACAAGTTAGGGATATTTTACTAACCGAAATAGAAGAAATTACGATAGACAAGGAGTAACGAGTATGAAAGTTATTTTTCTACAAGATGTTAAGGGAAAAGGTAAAAAAGGTGAGATTAAGGAAGTTCCTACGGGCTACGCTCAAAACTTTCTTATCAAAAAAAATCTCGCCAAAGAAGCCACTAATCAAGCGATTGGTGAGTTAGCAGGTAAACAAAAATCTGAAGAGAAACACGCTGCTGAGCTCTTAGCCGAAGCCAAACGCTTGAAAACTGAGTTGGATAAGGAAGAGCATCGTGTCCAATTCTCTGAAAAGGTTGGGCCAGACGGTCGTACCTTTGGCTCAATCACTGCCAAGAAAATTGCCGAAGAGCTGAAAAAACAGTTTGGTTTGACTGTTGATAAACGAGGCATTCAACTAGACCATCCGATTCGTGCTATCGGCTTGATCGAAGTCCCTGTGAAACTTCACAAAGACGTTGATGGGCAAATCAAGCTGCACATCAAAGAAGCTTAAATCATCTAAACAGGAGGTGTCCTCGTGACAGAATTTCAAGAAATGCGGGTACAACCCCAAGACTTGTTAGCTGAGCAATCTGTCTTGGGCGCTCTTTTTATTGCACCTGATAAACTGGTCGGGGTGCATGAATTCATCAATCCAGAGGATTTCTATAAGCCTGCTCACCGTATCATTTTTCAAGCCATGCTTTCCTTGAGTGACCGTCGCGAAGCCATCGATGCAACCACAGTCCGGTCAATTTTGGATAATCAGGGTGATTTACAGGCTGTCGGTGGCCTGACCTACATCGCAGAGCTAGTCAATAGCGTTCCCACATCAGCCAATGTTGACTACTATGCCCAAATCGTTGCTGAAAAGGCTATGCTTCGGCAAATCATCTATCGGCTTACCGCGTCGGTTAATCAGGCCTACGATGGCAGTCTGTCACCTGAGGAAATATTAGCAGAGGCTGAAAAAGCTCTAGTTGATGTCGGTGAACACCATCATCGCAGTGGCTTCAAACGAATCGCTGATGTTCTGGCACTAAATTACGAAAATCTTGAGGTGCGTGCTAATCAGACAAGTGATGTCACTGGTTTGCCAACTGGTTTTCGGGACTTGGACAAGATTACCACAGGTTTGCATCCCGATCAGCTCATCATCCTTGCGGCACGTCCTGCAGTCGGAAAAACCGCCTTCGTCCTCAATATCGCACAAAACGTTGGTACCAAGCAACATCAGCCCGTCGCTATCTTCTCGCTGGAAATGGGCGTAGAGAGCTTGGTCGACCGGATGGTGGCTTCCGAAGGTGTGGTTGATGCCCATCGTTTGCGGACAGGGCAACTGACTGACCAAGATTGGCAAAATGTCACCATAGCCATGGGCAACCTTGCCAAGGCACCGATTTACATTGACGATACCCCAGGGATTAAGATTACAGAAATCAGAGCACGTTCCCGCAAACTGGCTCAAGAGTTAGGACAGCCCTTGGGACTGATTGTTATTGACTACCTGCAGTTGATTACGGGTACACGACCTGAAAACCGCCAACAGGAAGTGTCAGATATTTCTCGCCAGTTGAAAATCTTAGCCAAGGAATTAAAAGTTCCTGTTATCGCCCTCAGTCAGCTCTCTCGTGGGGTTGAGCAGCGGCAGGACAAACGCCCAGTTCTATCTGACATCCGCGAATCGGGGTCCATCGAGCAAGACGCGGACATCGTTGCTTTTCTTTATCGCGATGATTACTATGACCGCGATAACAAAGACGCGGACGGTAATGACAGGCTACCCGATAATATCATTGAAGTTATTCTGGAAAAAAACCGAGCAGGAGCCAGGGGAACCGTTAAATTGATTTTCCAAAAAGAATACAACAAGTTTTCTAGTATCGCACCTTATGAAGAGAATAGGTAGGGGAGAAACCAGTGAAAAAGCGATTGTTGGGCGGTATCTACGAATACTTGATCAAGGGAGTGGTGCTACTAGGTACCTGTTTATGGGTATTTGTTACTGAACGGCAAGAGGCTGATAACATAGGCTACATGTCTATGACAGTTTTTACCGTGCTTGGACTGGGCTTATTAGTCTGGGCTGGGAAAATTATTCTTGCTAACCAAAAGAATTATGCCCAATTTTTCAATCAGTTTCCTGAATTAAACGGTCAAATATCTGCTCTTGAGACGAGGGCTAGCTTTATTGACCATCAGTTTGGTTTGCTCATCTACAAGGGACACCTGATTTCTTATCGCGTCGGTCAATTTACAGTTGTGCCCTTAGCTAGGGTCTCTCGGCTGAGTTACTATAAAGTTAGTGGGAGCTTAAAACGCTTGCCAAAGGTATACTTGATTGCTGACTTCTTGGATGGGGCAAAGCCAGTCTACCTGCCCATTAAGGCTCTGACCTTGAACAGTCCTAAGCTTTGGCTAGAAGCAGTACACCACGACATTCTTAAGGATTTCCCACATATTACATACCATTAAAAAGGAGAAACACATGAGTGATGCATTTACAGACGTTGCAAAAATGAAAAAAATCAAGGAAGACATCAAGGCTCACGAGGGGCAAATTGTCGAATTAACCTTAGAAAACGGGAGAAAACGAGAAAATATTAAGCAAGGTCTCCTATCAGAGGTTTATCCCTCCTTATTTGTCATCGAGTTTACCGATGAATTGACAGGTCAAACCTCCATCGAGTCTTATACCTACTCTGATATTTTGACAGAAAAAACGCTGATTCGTTACTTGGATGAAACAGAGGATACCATTAAAGAAGAACAAGGAGAATAGTATGGACCACCAGGAAATGAGACATGCCATTAGAACGGCTAGTGATTTTCGAACAGCCGTTCGTGTCTATAGCGAACAGCAGTTAGCGAGGGAAGACGTTGAGCTACTCCTTGATATCGCTCACCAAAGTCCTAGCTCTGTCGGCTTAGAGGGCTGGCGATTTATCGCTATTGATAATCATAAACTGGACAGTCAGTTGAAAGATGCTCTAAAGACCGTTTCTTGGGGAGCCATTCCGCAATTTGAGACAGCCAGTCACTTCTTTTTTCTGGTCGCAGAAAAAAATGCCCGCTACGATAGCGAGAGCATGCGGCAAAGTTTAGTGCGACGAGGCTTAACTAGCGAAGCTGATTTAAGCAGTCGTTTGGCGCTTTATAAGGCATTTCAAACACGCGATATGGCGATGGCGGACGATGAACGGGCTCTGTTTGACTGGACAGCCAAGCAGACCTATATCGTTCTAGGTAATGTGATGACTTGTGCTGCTCTTTTAGGGATTGACAGTTGTCCTATCGAAGGCTTCCATCAGGAAGAAGTCAATCGTCTATTGACAGAAGCAGGCATTATCGACCAAAACAAAGAAGGTCTAGTGACCATGTTATCTCTAGGCTACCGCTTACGTGACCCCAAACACCCTAAAACACGCAAACCGCGTGAAGAAGTTATTAGTTGGTTGACGGATTAAATCCAAATCACTCGTTTTCAAGGGTGGTTTTTACACCGCCTATAAGGTGATTCTCTCCAACCGCGTCAACGTCCAGGCTACTTGATTACTTGACTAACGCTCGTTGAATGGACGTTATCTTATTATGACTTTAAGCCATAATGAAAAGCCATTACGTTCTACAAGTCAGCTCTAGGAAATTTTTAAAAAGGGAATTTTTTCAAAGAGCAACATTTTCAGATACTTTATAATCAGATTAAAGCATTTTGTTGTATAGTCAAAATGGGCTTACCTTATCCTCCGTTACCCTACCCAAAAACCAGTATTTTCAAGGGTTTCAGCTAAAACACCATTGCGTTATTAAACATTATCGGAGGGCTAAAAGTCAGCAAAAAGTCAGTAAAAAACGACCTAAAAAGGTCATCTTTCCACGAGTTCAGCGGGCAAGGAACTAGCACCCCACAAGGTGCTTTTCTTTTGTGCTGAAAAAATAGAGTGTCCGCGCTCCAATGGGTGCTCGAACCTCTATCTTTAACTAAATTATACCACAATCACGCACCGCTTGCTACTGCGTTTTACTGTTTCCTAGTGTATTCTGATAGTATCGCCTCATGGGGTGCGTGATAGCAGCAGAAAAGCCCAGCTAGGGGCTAGGCTTATACTTGCAATTCCTCACGGATTGCCTTTTGCAAGAGCTGGGAAAAATTGACCTTTCTTTCTTTGCCAATCTCGACCAACCAGCTAGGCAAGGTTACTGTCTTATTGACGATTTTTGACCGCTCACGTTCACGCACCAGCTCACTATCCACCGTTACCGCTTGGATAATGTCATCATCGCTGGTCAGTTTATCCGCAAGAGCCTTGAAAGATGATACCGCTGGGAACTCCTTGCCCTCATCTTCAAACATAAGGGCGTAAATCTCCAGCACCTCACGGGCATTATAAACCGCCTCGCTCAATGTGTCTGCCTCACTAATCGCCCCTGGAAAGTCTGGGAACGTGATAGTATAACCGCCGTTTTCGTGGTCTGCCTCAAAAATAGCTAAATAAGTGTACTTCATAATCTTTGGTTAGCCGATGACCGCCCAAAAGGGCAAGGGGTAGAGCTTACCCCTATTTCTCGTTCAAGACTTTCAAAACATTGTTTAAGGTCTTAGGTTTATAGTCTTTTTGTTTTGGATTGCTGATTAGGACTGTTCTGCCGTCCTCATGTTCCCAAAGGGTATGAGACCCTTTGCCTTTATCCGTTGGGTAGAACCCTTTAGCCTTAGCTAGTTTCTCAAGTTCTCGCCGTGTGGTCATCGGCTATCTCCTTTCCTTATCTTTAACACTATTATACACTTGTTTGAAACACTTGTCAATATGAAACACTTGTTTTTTACAAATGTTTTATATACAAGAAAAAAGGGGGCCCTTGAAAATCCGTCGCCCTCTCAAACGCCATATAAAAGCCGTAGAGCGATTTTAGAGGGGGGTAGCCTATATTTAGCTAGTCGCTTGATTTGCCCTGTTCTCGTTGGTCTGTGTAGCCTGTGACAACCTCAGACTAATCTCAGCTCTTTTCATGGTCAGATTCTACATGATCTAACACCTCAGCAAGTTCAGAAAGTGCTTTTCTCAAGTATCTAAAAAATGTTTGTCCACTTACGCCCATTGCCTCCCCTGCCTCTATGTCTAATTTTTGCTGAACATAGTAAAGGTTTAATGCTAATCGATGCTTGGGGGTTTTTAGACTATCAATTAGGCTGACCAGCTCCATACGTTCTTTAGTCAACCTGTTAATTCTGTTCGTTATATCTTCCTTAAGCGTTAACTGGGCAACTAACTGATTTTCCGTAATGTTTACCCTGCTAGTCTGCACCCTAGTCTGCGTTAGTCTTGTCTGCTTAAAGAGACCTGTTTCCAAATACTGAAGTTCCAGATAGAGTGAGCTGATTTCCTTATCAATCCACTTAATACCCTCTAACCTCTGTTTTAGTTCTTCCGTGGTCATTGTTGCCCCTCCTGTGGTAGAAAGATTGTTGAAACTTTCTACCCTGCGGCCAAACCGCGGGGGTTTTTGCTATGGTTTATCCAGAGTATTTGTTCGTTCTGAAAATCACCACTTTCTAAATAATAAATCTTTATCTCATAACTTCTTATCGGTCTAGCATTTCCGAAAATTTGATTTCATACTCTTCCAGCACCTCTTGCACGCTCTCCACCTCGTGGGATTTGTAGGCCATGGAAAGGACAGTCTGGGCGGCCTGCTGCCTAGCATAAGGACTAGTATTAGCATCTAGCATAATTTCCCGCAAAACCTGCACCGCTTCAAGGCTAGCGTTTTGCAGCTGGGCTGTGGTCTGGGCCATCAGTTCACTTTTATAATTACGCCAAGCTTTACGAAACACAACAGATTTCAAATACTTTTGCCCTGTACTCCGTGCTATACCCGCCACCTCACACGCCTTCACAACACTAGGGCTGGTAGATAAAGCAAGCATAAACTTTTCTTGTTTAGGGGTCAGTTTCTCATCCATTCTAGTTCACCTCCTTGATCAGCTAATTGTTCTATGATACTTCTAAGAATGGGGGTAACCCGATACTTTTCCCAATCTATCGCTTCACCTTTTTGTAACGTTTGAATCATTTCATCAAAATCCGGGTACTTCCGATAATCGGGTTGGTTGGCAATTAATTTCCCTATTCTCTTTTTTACCGTATGACGGTTTATCATACAATTTTACCCGTGCCTTCGGTCTCGAATCCGTGGATAATCTTATTATTCAAATTTCTTAAGACTTGATGGGTATAGCGTCCTAAACCACCCATTCTAAACTCGGTAGGGTTATTTTTACTCCGATAAGCATTTATAATTTTCAATGCTGATAAATGATAGTTGTATTCACTAGCTAGTTCAACCCTTGCTTGTTGACTATTGTCTTTCTCTAATAATGATGTGATATAAGCAATGTCACCGGCAGACAAGTCAGACGGCTTCAACTCGCTTTTTAAGGTTGCGAATGCCTTCTCCATTGAGTTATAGCGAGTTTTTCCAATTTCAACTTGGAGCTCATGCTGACGGTCTCCAAGCTCCTTTAGTTGGATTTCAGTCTCACGCCGCTTGGCTTGATAAAGATTATATTTCCCTTCTTCGCTGTAATCGTTATTTTGTTCTAAATTTTTGACCCAGTTATTAAATTCATTTACTAATATCTGAGCATGATTTTCTAACTCTAATATCTCTTCAGCACGTTTGGCATTTGAGTACCCATCTAACGGATTTTCAAATTTTTTCGCTATCTCGTTAGTAAGTAACGTCCACGGGTCATTCTCTCCTAGCCCCACCTCTCTAGGGTCTGGGGTCGTTCCCTCAAAAGTTTGGCCGCTCTTTTTAGCTTTTTCCCAAGCTTCTTCTCCATAAGCCTTGATGCCTTTTGCGTTCGCTTCTTCAAGCATACGTTTATAATCTACCATTTTTATTCCTCCAAACTTTTATTAAAAACAAAAAGAGACGGCAAGATATTCCTATACCTTGTCGCCTCTTAAATCCTTGTTAAGTCAGCTTTTTATATTTTTTCCTATCGATTGTCTCGACTTCAGTAACTACACCATCCTGGATTTTTAAAGTGATACTTCCAAACTCTGGCTTTATTACTAAATCTATTTTACCATTTCTTTCAAAATAAATAAAGTCCTTTTCGATTTTCAATATTCCCCCTCCAATCTGTCTATATTTGTCTATTTCTGTTTGCTATCAAAAGCCCTAGCTATTCGCTCCAAGTCGCTTGATAGGTCTTTGTCATGCTCATAGGTCACCGATACTTTCCCCTTGCCGTAGTCAATGGCATAGGTCAGCCCCTCGTGACTGCCCACAAAATAGCCGACCAGGCCATTCTTAAAGGCTAGCATATCAGGGCGATAGGCAAAGGTATAGCTAAAAGTCCGCTCGGTCATTCGTCCACCTCATTTCTAGCTAATAGCCCACTTACCGCCATATCTTTTGCAAACTGTTCCCGCTGTGCCCCGTCAAGTTCCAGAACTTCGATAAGCTCACCCAGGGCTTGGGTATCGGTTTGGTTGACGAGTTTCTGCATAGTGGTCTTAAATTGCCCCTCCAGATACTCACCAAAGATTAACCGCTGGGCTTGTGTCGGTGTTTTACCTAGAGCCATATAGCAAGCCTCGGTAATTTGTGCAAAGAGCTTGGCTCTGGCTTCTGGGTGCTTATAGAGTTCATATACATTTAAGCTGGTATCAGTCGCTCGCAACTTTGCCCCAATCTCTAGCAGTTTTGGAATATCCTCATCCGTAACCGGGGTGTCGTCAGCCATATAAATAGCTCTTTGCCGATCCATGTTTTCCAGCTCTTGCCCCAAAAAATCTGTCTCTGTCATCGTCTCGATTCTCCTTTTTTGTCTAAAATTATGTAAACTTTCCTTGAGGTGACCAACTTCTAAAAAACAATTGGTCACCTCAAAAACCAGCAGTATCAAGGGTTTTTAGCCCCAAAAAAGCGAGGTGACCAAGATTGAAAAAAATTAGTTCTATTTTTTATATATAGCTATATATACTTTCCCTATATATAAATAAAAATCTTGGTCACTTGGTCACCTAGTGCCGTAAAAGTCAGTCGTGGCAAGGGTTCTACTGGGTGACCAACTAAAAAATCTCGGTCACTTCTTGGTCACCTTTTAGGCGTACCCCCTTGGGTTTGTTTTGTAACCTATCTCGGTAAAACCCCAGCGGGTCCAAAACGGCATAATCTTCCTCTCTGACGTGACCACTTTTTATTTCGTAGGTGCCTTCCGTTTCCCTGTTAAGCACCTCCACGACTTTCTTACCAAATCCCCACAAGTTAGCACTTTTGACCCCTTCATTCTCTACGTGTTCCTCTAGCCACATTTTCACAATCGGCAAGGGAACATGAACTAACTCATGATAACCTTTCAGGATGTACTCCGTAACCACAAAAGAGTAGTAAAAATCGTTATTCTCCTTGTACTCAGCTAGCAACAACTTTGATGCCATAGGTTCTACAAATTTTTCAAAATCGGCCATGTTTAGGATTTGGTGTAAAATCCACTCCAGCAGCTCTTTGTCCTTGACAAAGACCTCTTTAACCTCTGGGCGTTCAGCCTCTCCATTAAAGTCGGCGTTAAATGGAACAACACACAGGCGACGATACCAGCCGTTTGAGCGGTTCCGACTTCGGGGCAGTCCATTGCCTGAAAAAATGCAAAGCAGTCTATAAGTCGCCTCATAGGGCTGTTGATGCTTCGGGTTAACCTGAATAGTGTCCCCCGTTACAACACTCATCAGGTCCGAAACGCTATCCAGGTACTTATCTGTGATATCGTCGCCGATATTACAAACCTTCCCGCTCAAGGCGGCTAGTAAATGCTTTTCGCCAAACTGATCAGGTTTTAGGCTACTGACATTCTCACGGCCGATTAAATTTTCAAGCAGGGCCTGGAAAGTCCCTTTTCCGTTGTTGCCGCTACCTGTCAGGATAACCATCTTCTTCCTGGTTCGGTTTGGGTTGATGGCTTCATTCATAACCTGCCATAGGAGCGTGACGATTTCAGAATCACCGCAAGCTATGCTATCCAGCCACTTGTCAAAGTCAAACCACCCCCCTAGCGTAGGCTTCTGGGCCCCCTCTCGGTATGCCGTTTTAATCTTACTTGTTATGGCATAGTTAGGCGAGAACGGCTGTAACCACTTTGTTCTGAGATTAAAAACGCCGTTCGCAACTGGGATAAGGTTGTTGTCCTCAAAAGGTTTCATTATCCTCGTACTGGTCCGAATAAAGGCCCTTGTGTCAGCCCACACTCTAGGCTTTAATCTATTGTCAAATTTAGTGCATAGGCGGTTAAAAAGGTCAACGCTATCCGTATATAGCCCCGTGTCAAAGTTGAATAAATACAACGGGCTTTTATCAGTCGCACTTCCGTACCCGATGAAAGCAAAGTGGCAAACCTCCCTTAAGTTTTTGGCGACGTCTTTAGGTTCTGGGACAGGGGTAACGATTTTCTCGTTAGCCTTCCCTGCGTTGACAATATACTGGTGTTCCGCTCTCCAGATTTCACCCAATGCCTGCAGAGCGGCATAGAGCTCTTTCATACTCTCCGGCGCTGAAAAATCCCCTAACGCTTGAGCCTGTTCCAGCTCTTCCTGCAATTTTTCTAGTTCGATAATCCTAGTCCTCGCTTTCTGATTTCTGTTTTTACAATACTTTCAAAAGTCCGCTCCAGTTCGGCAAACGGCAGCGGATCCGCCGTAACACTATTTGCAACTTGCACTAACTCCCAAGCCGTGGCGACGTCACACCTCACTGCACGGCCGATTAGTAACCCCACAAAACGGGCCAAGGCGACGTTACGTCCACCTTCACCGCCAAAACCATTGATAAGAACCTCCAAAACCCTCATGGTCACCGTCTGCCCCCTCCTGCCACTAGCTGCTTTTTTGGGGGTAACCTCTCCCCTCACTGCTTGGGGTGCTTTATCCAGGACAGACTTGACCGGGTAATCCGCTCCTCGGTTGATGATTTTCTGATAATCGGCTGGGTCTCCAGTGGTCACGGGTAGGCCTTGGAGCTGTGACCATGTTAGACTTGCCACGTCAAAAGGTAACCCTATCCGTTCGGCTATATCTGCAACAACGGCCCGATAAGTTGGTTCCCTCATGCTATGACTAGGCTTTACGACAAGCCTATAGCGGGGCTTCTGGGGCGTGTGCTTGATTGTTGGGTAAATTATCCATGAATACCCTTGGAGTGCCTTAGAAACAACCTCAGGGAAGTCTACGCCTGATTCAATCTCGTCATAATCAAGGAAAATCAAATCCCGATAGAGCAGACTGTCGTTATTGCGTTTCAATTCCCCCTGATCATTTGGTTCAACTTTGCCACTCAAACAATATGGGGCGTATGTGCGTTTGTACCGCTCGACGTCAATTCCTTTGGGAACGACGTGGGGGGTAAACTGGGTCACATACTCAAACGGGGCTTTTTTATCGTAGAGGTATAGACTATTGCCAAACCCTCGACTCTCGTAGATAGTCAACGTCTGCCTCCCTTCTGTCTCAGTTTTTTCAGTCGTTTTTGCTCCTGCCGCCGTTCCTTCTCCCCCTGAGGTAGCTGACGGCTTTTCTCTTTCAATATAGCCCTTTGAGGTTTTTTCTCTCCTGGATGTGTTAATCGTCTACCTGTCATTTCCTACCTCCTAACTCACCGCCAAAAACTTGTAAATGTCAGTCTTGCGGTAATAGATTTTCTTGCTATCCTCCAGCGGTGGCTGGTAACGCTGCAATCCTCCCAGCTTTTCCCAATTCCTCAAGGTCTGGCTGGATATTTCCAACTTCTCCAGCAAAACCTCACGGGGGATTAAATCCAATGGGTCAGCGTTAGCCTGCTGGAAAGCCACCAACTCGCTGAAACGGCGGTCAACAATGCCCAAAAGCTCACGCTCCGCCTCCTGTGATAATAACGCCATAGCCTAGCCCTCGCTTTCTAGCAATGTCCGCCACTCGGTCAAACTGCAATAGATGACCACGTTCAAGCGGTTGGTCTGCTCTGTGGTTTGGTTGCGTAGAGCCTGCAACCCTTCCAAGCGTTCTGTCTCATCGGCTGGGATATAATAGCCGTGATTATCGCCACGCTCCCCAATAATGGGAACTCGGTACTTGCTTATCAGCCGGGAGATGATGTCCATAACTGACCGTTCTGAGATACTCACCGCCTGGGCTATCTCTTTGGCTGGTTTGGGGCGTTGTCGCCCTGTGGGTATCAATCCCAAGACCTGCATTTCTAGTCTCTCCATGTTCTTATGTTCTCCTTGTCTTTGCTTTTTCCAGTTGCTCCACTCGATGGGTCAGACTTTCCAAGACTGTCTGCTGGCCTGTAACAATATCGCTCAAGCCCCTTACTAGGTCAGTTAGTTGGATAACACTTTCTGTCATCATGCTATTAAGCGTGCCGTCGTTCTTGTACTCGGATAAGTCTAGGCTGACTTGCTTTAGGTCTTGGCGGTGTTGCTCCAAGCTAATAATCTTGTCACTCATGGGCAACCTCCTGGGGCTGATATTGCCTGTTAGCATTGGCTGTATGGTGCGTGATAAGGTGGTTCAGACTGTGTTTGATCACGTTCAGCGTATCTATAGCGGTCTTTTTGTCATCGTATACCAAAGCTAAGTCTATGACCTCTACCAAGTCGCACAACTGCCCACTCAAGCCCTCATAGTCTGCCGAAAAATCAATTTGTTTAGTCATGAGCTACCCCTCCATTTTAGACTTGGCATAAGCCTCTAGCTCTTTGGCGTTGTCGCACTCCAGTAAGTAAAAGGCTATGTTATCCAGTAGGGCATAGAGCTTTTGGTTTTGCTCAAAAGCTGTATTTAGGAACTTGCCACTAAGCAGGATAAATGTGTCTCGGTCTTTCCGCCGTGCCAATTCTAGCCCCTCGATGGCATGGTTAGTCATTTCTAGCCTGCCCATGATATCGGTTAGTTGGCTTCCTAGCTCTTTTAATTTTTGAGTTGATAGCTGGATTTTTTTGCTTGATGTTTCTTGTGTCATGGTTTACCTCGCTTGGTTTGATGGTGTTGTCTGTGTAATGCTCACGCTATCGGTGCGTGATTTCTCCGTGATTAAAAGACTTATCTTGTGCTGTTTCTCTGCATAGGATATTTTCAAATAGCTCAAGTTAAACGCTGGGTGATTGCCCCTAGTTGGCCGGCCGCTTAACTTGCCTTACTGTCAGCAGGTCAGCCAATAAAACGGTGACTAGAGGGAGCAGAATAGCCAGCAAAGCTAAAAGCTGGGGCATGGTTAGGTTAAGCTCGTTCATGATTAAATAACACCCCTTGCTTTTAAATCTTCTTTGACTAGACGGCGTAGATAGTACCAGATAGAAAATGAGGACACATCCCCTTGGTCTTCCGTTCTAAAAGTTTCCATCTCTTTTGCTAGCAAATCAAAAAGTAAATAGTTCGGACGTTTTCTATCCAGCAATCTGTTAACCGTTGCCTCTCGCTCGTCCTGTTGGCGTAATTCATTGATCACTGTTTCTACATTAGCTTGATAAAACGCTTCATGGCTGGCTTCACGCTGTTTATAAGTCTCTGATAGCCTGTAAAATTCAATCCATAAAGACGTTATAGCTATTCTGCATTCTTCTGCGATTTCAGTAGCTCCATTATGCCCCTTGGCTATATGCCACTCGCTCAGAATATCCAGCTTTTCCTCAGTCACTTGTAACTTTGCTTAAAAATCCTTAAAAAATTGTTCCATGTTTTACCTCTGTTTTTTGATTTTTTACTATACGGGTTGCCCCTGCTTTTGATGGTCGGGGAAGGGGATAGTTTTAAGAGTTCCCGCTCTCCGTCTGGTCAATCCTAGCCGATTATGGTATAATCTAGCTAGAAAAACTTACTAAAACCCTTGATAACGGCTTGCCTACTGTTTCATGGTGTTCTAGTTTTTTGTCCCAAAGGCTTTGCTGGTTGGTCCCTGTTAAGCCTTTTTTTGTTGCTCTCACGCGCCTTGTGGTCTGAAAACCATGGTCTTGATGTCCTGGTAACTCATGCCCAGGTTGATCATAGCGATAGCCATATCTTCCAAGGCTTGGTATCTCACTAGTTCCTTACTAGTTAAGCTGTCAATACCTGTCAGACCGCCACGGCTTGCCACTAGCTGACGCTTATTCAATCCGCTTGCACCTTTAAGCAATAGGTTTGTAACGGTGCTATGCGCGTGTTTAGGGGCTTCTTCCCAGCGTTCTATGACCTCGTGTAGGGTTTTACGCTTGGGCTTCTCTAAAGCCCTCTGATAGCGAAATTCTGCCACCTCATCACGCATTGCAAAAAATGCTTTGACCAGGTTTTCTTTGAATGTTGCGACCTGCTCTGTATTCTTTAAGAACGTAATCAGCAAGGTTGCTTGCTGCTCGTTTAGAATATAATCTTTTGCCTGTTGTCCACTCGGTAAAGGTCGCATTTGAAATGAGACCTTCCCAAAACGCTCAAGGCGCTCTCTATTCTTTCTGATATGTTCTTGTACTGCGTGATGTTTCACTCCAGCACATTCAGCGATTATCTCGCTTGTGGTGTACGGCTCCTTTTTGCCGTCAAGATAGACTAGGTTCATCTTCTCACTCCTTCCTAACTGTAAAATAGTTCATCAATGGTTATATCTGGCTTAATTTCAGTAACCATAGACTTGATTTTTAGGCGCTCTTTGTCATTGAATGGTGTCTTACCTGTCTCTTTGTTGTTGTAAGACTGTAAAGAGATTTCTAGCTTGTCAGCCATTGCTTGCTGTGTCAGTCCAAGCATGACCCGATAGCCTTTCAGTTTGCTCATGCCGCTCTCCTTTCTTTGAAAAAATCCCCCTCCATAGATTGAAATCATGAAAGGTCGTGGAGGGGTGTAGGATTTGACGTCGTTTTTCGGCGCAATCAAATTTTGATTAAGATTATAGCGCCATCTTTTGTCGTTGTCAATAGCTTTTTGAATTTTTTTACGCCATTTTTTGACTTTTTTCTAATTCTTAGTTATAATCACTTTTGAAAGGTCGTGAAATTTATGAACAGATTGAAAGAATTAAGGCAAGAAAAAAAGCTATCTCAAAAAGAAATAGCCCTTGAATTACAAGTGCCACCTAGAACTTATCAACGCTGGGAAAACGGCGAAAGCCAAATCAAACCCGACAAAGCCCAGCAACTGGCGGACTACTTCGGTGTATCAGTGGGGTATCTGTTGGGGTATAGTGATTTTATTTCCCCTAATGATTTTTTGAAAAGCAAAGAAATAGTACATCACGAAAGTGTAGGAGATATAATTGAATTAAAAGCTGAACCTATAGAGCTTCTTCTTTTTGATACTATCGGTGAGAAAAGAGTAGATGAATTTTATGACGCTCTCGTTAACATTGCCAACACTGAGAATAAAAAGTTTGGCTTAGGCGGGTACAGCTCAAAAGAGGAAGCTATGCGTGATATTACCCATCTTGTTAATAATATTTTTAACTTACCTGAAGAATATAGAAAATTACTAGTCTTTTGGTCAATGGGAACACAAAAGCAAAAAGATATAGTTATGGAAATAGCCCAAGAGTTTGCTAACACTATCGATTAACCCACGCGCCATAATCCATTCTACGCCCCACCAGAAGCTTCCTACTGGGCTTCTAACGACTTCAAAACTCTTAGGGGTATCTTTCCCCTCCAAAAAGTTTAGGCTCTCAAAACGCCTGCTAGAGCCTTCTCACAATCCAAATAGAAAGGCGGTACCTATGCCCTACTCAAATAGCTATCTTGATGATGTCCTGGTTCGCATGTCCTACCATTCCAGCGGGATTGAGGGCAACACCATCACGCACCCACAACCTGCCTATATAGGCTCGGTGGGTTAACATTCCCAACTATCAACCATCGCTTGACAGTTGCCCTATACAGGTTTTTACCTTAGGATTTCTTAGTAATCACACTCTACTAACATGGATAAAAGGCTATTTCTAGGCGTTATTAGCCATCTTGGTTCTACCAACTTTTTTCCTACTTTTTCCAACATTTTCCTATATACGGGATATGTCTATACTTAAGGGTGTAGTCTATCCTCATACTTTCACATACCTACCACAAATCCAAAAGAAAAAACGGACTTATAGAAGTCCGCTTGTGGGGTGCGTGATTGATCAAACACCTAACTTAGCTATCAGAATTAAGCAGGCGCATAATCATTTTTTTGAAAACCGCATACACAAATTAGGCTTCTGGACAAGGTCATATAATGCCGTATATTGTGCGCCTGTTTAATTGTGACTTTACTGTTCCTAGAAAGGAAATCGAAACATGGATAAATTAATGCAACAAATGGCTGATAAGTTTGGTGATATGATCCAGGCTGTAATCATTGAAAAAACAAAAGTCATTGATATTGATCAGACATTGCCCCTGGAACTTAACCAAAAACAATTGGCAACTTTGCTCGGTTGTTCTACAAGTCGCTTACCTGAATTTATTTATCGGAAAGATTTTCCTAAGATTGATAGAGGATATGGAAGAAGATTAGCTTTTCCGAGAGATGCAGTAAGGGAATGGTATAACAATAACTGGCACAAGTTATAAACAAATTAACTAAGATGATTTTTAAACTTTCCCGCGCGTGTGCGAATGCGTGTGCGAATTGATTGTTATCGATAAATCCTTTAATAACGCCTTTTGCTAACAGGAAACAAACTTATTAGTCTGCGCGTGTGCGAATGCGTGTGCGAATTGATTGGAGAAAAAATGAGAAAATACGATATACAAAAATTGTTATTATCAGGGGAGAACCAAAGTGTCGAATTTAAAGAAGCTAAAAATTCTTTCCCTAAAGACGGTATGAAAACAATTTGTTCCTTCGCTAATACAAATAATGGTCTGTTAATTCTAGGGGTCTCAGAAAACACAAAGAGTAAAGATTTTTATATTTCCGGCGTTAATGATTCCGATAAAGTACTGGACGAATTATATAGTTTACTTAATAACCCTAATAAAATTAATAGAAATGTGATTAATGAAGAAAGTGTTGAAGTCACAAATATAAAAGGAAAAGAGATTATCATTATCCCTGTTAACAAGGTTGACTACAAGGATAAACCTATATATCTTAATGACAATATAGCATCTACCTATTTTCGTCAGGGGACTGGTGATTTTAGGTGTTCACAAGAACAAATCAATGCGATGCTAAGAGATTCTGCAAAAGAAAGTTTTGATAGTACACTTGTTCAGGATTTCTCTATTTTAGATTTAGATAGAGAAACAATAAACCGTTATAGAGAAAAGTTCGATAATATTAATGCTGAGCACCCTTTTTCCAAATTAGACACCGAGCAATTTCTCTTAAAAATAAACGCTCTACGAAGAGATCGTACAGACAATAAAATAAAACCAACTGTGGCTGGATTATTAATTTTTGGAACACATAATGCCATAAAAGAGTTTATTCCTCACTATAACGTAGAATATGTTTTAAAAGAATTTACCGAAAATAATCGATTTAAAGACCGAGTAATCTATGATGGTACGTGGGGAGAAGATAATCTTTTTAATTTCTTTCACCTAGTTATCGAAAAATTGTATCTAACTTTAAATGACAACTCTAACATTCAAGAAAATTCTATGAATAGAATTGGGATTTCAAAGTTACGAATTGCAATTCGTGAGGCATTCGTTAACAGCCTTATTCATAGTGATTATAAAAGCGAAAAAGGGATAATGGTAATTAGATACTCTGATAGATATATATTCACAAATGGCGGAACACTTAGAATTGACCTAAAGGACTTTTTTAGTGGGGCACATTCTGATCCAAGAAACTACTTAATACAAGAAATTTTTAGGTTTTTAAATTTATGTGAAAAAGCGGGAACTGGTATCCCTAAAATAATGGAAGCAGTTAAAGAGAGTCATTTAAAGTATCCCAAATTACGAACTGAATTAGACTCAGTTGAACTTACATTATGGGATACTTCCCTTATAGATAACCTAGATATTGATAACGAACATGAGAAAAAAATATTAGAGTTAATAATCGAAAACCGTTTCATAACAAGAGAGACTTTGGAAGAAAAACTAAAAATCCATAAAAATACAATTTTAAAATATTTAAAAAAATTAGTGGAAAAACAAGCTATCAATAAATTCAAATCTGGTAGACAATACGTATACTTTATTGCACAAAACCAAGATCCTGAATTTCAAAAATATAACCACATTGATGCTATGTATTCTCTACTAGAAGAAATGAAACGAAAATAAAGGCCTTCTCGTAAGCCCTGACATGATATAAACCTAACCCCAATCTAAAACCTTTGATAACGGCTTGCCTGCTGATAGTTAGAAAAGAGGTTAGACAATGAACATTACAGAACATAAAAAGAAAAATGGGGTAACAGTTTACCGGGCTAGTGTTTACCTGGGCATTGATAAGCTAACAGGTAAGAAAGCACGCACCACGGTCACAGCTTCCACCAAAAAAGGGGTAAAAATCAAGGTTAGGGAGGCGGTCAACTCTTTTGTGGCTAATGGGAATTGCTCAAAGGCTAAACCAACCATTACAACGTATAGGGAGCTTGTGGCTCTCTGGTGGGACAGCTACCACCATACCATCAAACCAAACTCCCAGCAATCCATGGAAGGCATTGTAAGGCTTCATATTTTGCCTGTATTTGGCGATTACAAGCTAGATAAGCTGACTACTCCAGTTATCCAGCAACAGGTCAACAAATGGGCTGATAGAGCCAATAGAGGAGTAAAGGGAGCATACGCTAATTATAGCTTTCTCAACAATATCAACCGCCGCATTCTCCAGTACGGGGTCACTATGCAACTGCTTCAGCATAACCCTGCTCGTGATGTCATCGTACCACGTAAGCAACAAAATAAAGAGCAGAAAGTCAAATTTTTCAGCAATCAGGAGCTTAAACAGTTCTTGGCTTACCTCGATAGCCTAGACTTGTCCGATTATGGAACGTTTTTTGACTACGTGCTTTACAAGGTCTTACTGGCCAGCGGTTGCCGTATCGGCGAAGCCCTAGCCCTTGACTGGTCTGATATTGACCTAGAGCAGGGGACTATCAGCATATCCAAAACCCTAAACAGGTATCAGGAAACCAACACGCCAAAGTCTAAGGCTGGGGTGCGTGATATTGAGATAGACAAAGCTACCGTTTTGCTCCTGAAACAATACAAAAAACGCCAGCAAGTCCAAAGCTGGCAACTGGGACGGTCTGAAACAGTTGTCTTTACACCTCTTACCACCAAGTACGCCCATGCCTGCATGTTGAGAAAGAGGCTGCAAGGCCATTTTAAGGCTGCTGGCGTTCCTGATATTAGTTTCCATGGTTTTCGCCATACGCACGCCACTATCATGCTCTACGCTGGGATTGAGCCTAAAGACCTCCAGTATAGGCTGGGGCATTCTAATATAGCCATGACCCTAAACACCTATGTCCACGCCACCCAAGAGGGGGCTAAAAAGCCGTCTCAATCTTTGAGGCAGCTATCATCAATCTATAAAAACAAGGGTGTCGCATTTTGCGACGACCCTCTTACTTAACCCAATTTCTCCCAGGGGTAGTAAAAAGGGTAGTAAAATCAAAAAAGCACCTTGGGATAGAGCCCCAAAGTGCTTGATATAAAGGCATTTCTGCCCCATACTTCCAAAAAAGTATTACAACATTTTGTTGTAGAATTCAACGATAAGGGCTTCGTTAATTTCTGGGTGGATTTCATCACGCTCTGGCAAACGAGTGAGTGAACCTTCCAATTTTTCAGCATCGAATGACACGAAAGCTGGGCGTCCAAGAGTTGCTTCAACAGCTTCAAGGATTGCTGGTACTTTCAATGATTTTTCACGAACTGAAATCACTTGACCTACTTCAACACGGTAAGATGGGATATCTACGCGTTTACCGTCAACAAGAATATGACCGTGGTTAACAAACTGACGCGCTTGACGGCGAGTTGTTGCCAAACCAAGACGATAAACGACGTTGTCTAAACGACGCTCAAGCAAAAGCATAAAGTTGAAACCAAGCGTACCCTGTTTAATTTTAGTCGCTTGTACGAAAAGGTTACGGAATTGTTTTTCACCCATACCAAAAGTGAAACGTAATTTTTGCTTTTCAGCTAACTGTAAACCGTATTCTGACAATTTAGAACGGTTGTTTGGTCCGTGTTGTCCTGGGACGTAGTTACGGCGAGCAAGCTCTTTACCTGTACCTGTAAGTGAAAGACCCAAACGACGAGCTTGTTTCCAAGATGGTCCTGTATAACGTGACATAGCAATGTCCTCCATAAAATAAATTTTTATGGAAATAACGATGTAGACAAACCTAATTCGTGCAGCTTGCCTTCGCCCAAACAGCAAAGGTTACTGGTATTTCAGACAAGCTGTTGACGAGCTTTATTTTGTCCTGCTGTTATTTCACACAAATGATATTATATCACAAAAATATAGCCTTGACAAGCACTTTCACTGTTTTTTATCATTCGCCATCTTCTACAAAACATCTACTTACAAGCACCTACCAGAAACCGAGCACAGACAAATGCGAGCATCCAGCTCAAAACATATGATACCCACAGTGACCTTAAACCTGATATTGTCTATTTCTCTGAACTCTTGTCCGAAAGGCACCCTACCAAGCTGGCTATCGCCTAAAATTCAGAGAAAGAAAAGACCAACGATTGAAAAAACTGGCTAAACTGACAGAAGAAGCGCAGATCAGACTGGACTCCTACCAAGGGCTTGCGACTTTCTAGAAATGCCTGAGAAAATGGGCTAGGAAGAAGTTAAAAGGGAGCTGGTGCAGATGGATGACCGTCACTAAAGCGTAGTTTGGAGATTCCTCTTCATATACCATTACAATGCCTCTGAGCACATCGCTGGATTCTTACTTTTTACAACGAACAAAACCCTCGTTTGACAACAACGAGGGCTTCATTCTAGTTTGAGATTGAGCAAGCTGCCCATAAGTAGAGCTTGCTCAGCTTGTCCCTTGCTTTCGCAAGATGACAGAGTTAAGCTTACTTACGTTTTGGTGGGTTGTGGATGGCCACACCAAGTACATCAAGGAAGGCTTCGTACATCACTTCAGAGAAGGTTGGGTGTCCATGGATGGATGCCGCAACATCGTCGATGGTCAATTCAGCTTCCATGATGGTGGCTGCTTCGTTGATCATATCTGCAGCGATCGGACCGATGATGTGAACACCAAGGATTTCATGGTATTTCTTCTCCGCAATGACCTTCACAAAACCGTGAGCTTCGCTAGAGGCGATGGCACGACCGTTACCAGTAAAGCTGTTGCGACCGATGATAATGTTGTCTTTGCCATATTTCTCGATGGCTTGCTCTTCGGTCAAACCAACCATGGCAATTTCTGGATGTGTGTAAACAGCAGCTGGTGTGAAGTCCAATTTTGCTTTGTGGTGGTTGCCTTGCATCGCGTTTTCAGCAGCCACTTCACCCATACGGTAAGCCGCGTGAGCGAGCATCTTCGTACCATTGACGTCACCAGGAGCGTAGATACCTAGGATAGAGGTTTCTTGGTAGGCATTAACTTTGATACGACCGCGGTCCATTTCAAGGTTGAGGTTTTCAAGTCCAGCCATCTGTGGCACACGTCCGATAGAAAGAAGGGCTTTTTCAGCGACGACTTCTTCACCATTGTTGAGTTTGATGGTCAACTGGTTGTTGGCTTCAACAATCTCAGAGACACCTACAGATGTCAAGAACTTCATGCCTTTCTTAGAAAGGACTTTTTGAAGCTCAAGAGAGATTTCACGGTCCATACCTGGAATGATACGGTCAGCCATCTCGATAACGGTCACCTCGACACCGTAAGATGCCCATACCAAACCAAGCTCAACACCGACAACGCCACCACCCATAACAGCGAGGGATTTCGGCATTTCACGCAGGTCAAGGATATCATCAGAGGTCAACACCAACTTAGAATCAATCCCTGGAATGTTGATGCGAGACACTTTTGAACCTGTCGCCAAGATGATAGAGCGACCTTTGATGGTTTCTGAACCGATGGTTACTGTCTTATCAGGGTTGACTTGACCAAGACCTTTGAAGATGGTTACCTTGTTGGCTTTCAAGAGACCTTGAACACCACCAGTGAGGGTTTTTACAACTGTGTTCTTGAAGTCAACGGTCTTATCCATGTCGATGGTGTAGTTGGTTGACGCCAAGTTGATGCCACGACCAGCTGCGATTTTCAAACCGTCAAGGATTTCAGCATTTTTGAGGTAGGTCTTAGTTGGGATACAGCCGACGTTTAAGCAGGTACCACCAAATTCAGACTTCTCTACGATGGCGATTTTTCCACCGAGTTGGGCACCACGGATAGCCGCATAGTAACCAGCAGGACCACCACCGACTACGATGATGTCGTACTCATCAGCTGCCAATTCTGCTTTTGGCGCTTGTGCCGCTTGAGCTGGAGCTGCTGGCACTTCCAAACCTGCTGCCTTGAGGTCTGCTTCTGCCTTAGCCACATCAGCTGCGGCTGGAGCTGCTCCTTCTTCAACTACTTCACCTTCAGCGCCGATATAGGCAATCACTTCTGTAACAGGCACTACTTCACCGTTGCCACGAACGATTTTCAAGAGAACACCTGAATCTTCTGCTTCCAGTTCCATATTGGTCTTGTCAGACATGATTTCAAGAAGGACATCACCTTCGTTGACGACATCACCGACTTGTTTTTTCCACTCGATGATTTCACCTTCTTGCATGTCCACACCGAGTTTTGGCATAATGACTTCTACTGCCATGATTTTCTCCTTTTTATGGTTTCTTTTTGATACTGACTGAGGTGGTCGGGACGCAAGGCAAATCATAACGTCAATTCCCGTCAGAATTGACTATGATTTGCACTAGTTTGGAAAATAATTATTATCGAATTGTTTTCCAAACGTCGCAACTTTCCATTTTGAATGTCATGGCTAAACGGAAAGCCTGTAGTCTTTCCGTTTGCCTGTATCATTGCCTCTAGCAATGATACTATGATCACGGCGTCAGTATCTACTGTGCTCGCTAACGCTCGCTTATTTTTAAATCAACAATTCCAATGGGTTCTCAAGCAAGTTCTTGAGGTCCACCATGAACTTGGCACCGTTCATACCATCTACGATACGGTGGTCGATGGTCAAGCACAGTCCCATGATTGGACGGATTTTCACTTCGCCATCCACGACAACTGGGGTTTGTACTGTTGCTGCCACACCCAGAATCGCTGAGTTTGGCTGGTTGATGATTGGGTTGAAGGATTTCGTTCCAAACATCCCCAAGTTGGTGATGGAGAAGGTCGAGCCTGACATTTCGTTAGACTTGAGCTTGCCAGATTGGGCTTTCTTGATGACATCCTTAGACGCTACCACAAAGTCAGACAAACTCATCTTGTCTGCACCGTGAACAACTGGTACGACCAGACCAGCGTCCAGACCAACGGCGATACCGAGGTTGACGAAGCGGTGGAGTTCAATCTCTTCAGCATTGTTGATGAGAGAGGCATTGAGGTACTCGTGTTCTGGTTTCATGAGGGTACGCACGACCGCCAGACCAATCAAGTCGGTAAAGGTCACTTTGAGACCTGTCTTATTCATGATTGGCTCAAGGACTTGCTTACGAAGCGCCATGAGGTTGGCCATGTCGATATCGTAGTTAAGCGTAAATGTTGGTGCTGTCAGGTAAGAGTTGACCATACCTTTTGAAATCGCCTTACGCATGGCAGACATCTTGATGACTTCAACGCCTTCTGGCAATTCCTTGGCTGGTTTTTCTTCCTTGGCAGGCGCAGCTGGTGCTTGCGCTTGTGCTGGAGCAATAGCTGCCAGAACGTCCTCTTTGGTGATTTTGCCACCGACACCTGTTCCTGTCAAGCTAGCCAAATCAACACCTTCGCCTGCAGCGATACGGCGTGCTAATGGTGTCGCTTTAGGAACTGCACCCTTGAAGGCCTCAACGTCGTCCTTATGGACACGACCGTTGGCACCTGTTCCTGGAACAAGGTCAAGGTCAATACCCAAATCACGAGCCACCTTACGAGCCGCTGGGGTCGCACGGACTTTTTCACCCGCTGGGCGTTTAAATGCAGGTACTGGCTGCTCAGACTTCGCAGGTACAGCAGCTTCTGGCTCTTCTGTTGCCACAACTGGTGCATCACTGATAGACGGAGACGCTTCTGCAACAGCCTCGCCAGACGTCTCAACTATTTCGCCTGCTTCACCGAGGTAACCGATGATTTCAGTGACTGGCACAACCTCACCGTCGCCACGAACGATTTTAATCAGGATACCAGAATCTTCCGCTTCCAGCTCCATATTTGTCTTGTCTGACATGATTTCGAGGAGAACGTCGCCCTCTTTGACAACGTCGCCCTCTTTCTTTTTCCACTCGATGATTTCGCCCTCTTGCATGTCCACACCGAGTTTAGGCATAATAATTTCGATTGCCATGGGGGTTCCTTTCTTTGTGTTATTTTTTTGGTTAATGGCAGAGCTAGTCAATTACTACTGACTAGCAGCCAGACACCTTCAGATAAGCTCAGTCTCGTCAAGCAGTCATAGACACCACTGATAGTCGTACAAGACCACCTAACGAAGAACAAGCAAAACTAAAAGAGTCTGAGCGATTAGCCCTTGTTAACAGACTTGTAGATAGCAGCCTTAATCTTCTCAACAGTTGGAAGCATGGCTTGCTCAAGAACACGGGCATAAGGAACTGGCACATCTTCTGATGCCAAGCGAATGATTGGCGCATCAAGGTAATCAAAAGCGTCACTCCCAGCAACTTGTGAAGCAATCTCACCGATGAAGCCACCTGTTTTGTAAGCGTCGTTGACCAAAATCAGGCGACCTGTTTTCTTAACAGAGTTGAAAATCATCTCTTTGTCAAGCGGAATCAGGGTACGTGGGTCAACAACTTCAACGCTGATGCCTTCAGCAGCCACTTCGTCAGCAGCTTGGATAACGCGCTCAAGCATACGACCGTAAGACACGATGGTCACGTCAGTACCTTCACGTTTGATGTCACCTTTACCAAGTGGAATGTAGAAATCTGGATCTTGGTTAACTTCTTCTTTTTTACCGTAAAGGGCTTTTGGCTCCATGAAGATAACGATGTTGTTATCGCGGATAGATGACTTCAAAAGACCTTTAGCTTCGTTAGCGTTACCAGGAGCAACCACTTTGATTCCTGGAATATGTGTCAACCACGCTTCAAGTGACTGGGAGTGCTGCGCTGCAGAACCGATACCTGATCCTGATGCGACACGGTAAGTGACAGGGGTAATGAGACCACCACCGAACATGTAGTTGTTTTTTGCACCGTTGTTCACAATCGCATCAAGGGCAATGGTGATGAAGTCCATGAAGGTCAAGTCAATGATTGGACGTAAACCAGTGATTGCCGCACCAACCGCTGCACCAGCGATTGCCGCTTCTGAGATAGGCGTGTCGCGAACGCGTTTTTCGCCAAATTCAGCTAACATGCCGACAGAGGTACCGAAGTCACCACCGTAGACACCAACGTCTTCACCCATCAGGAAGACATTTTCGTCTTTACGCATTTCTTCGCTCATGGCAAGGTTAATCGCCTCACGCATAGCCATCAATTTTGTTTCAGCCATTTTGTGTGTTTCTCCTGTGTTGTTTATGAAAAGATTTTTTCCAATGATTGTTTTCTTTTTGATAGATTCTTAGGTGGCAGGGACGGAAGCGACTGCCTACGGCATTCCATTCCTAAGTTTTGAGCCTAAGGTCTCAAAACTTCCCTTGTGGCATCAGCTTAAAATCTGATGCCACCTTTGCCACAGCGAATCTATCGTTTAATTGCTCGCTTCGCTCGCTGATTTGTCCAGCAAGCATCGGCTCTTTTTAGCCTACGACACGGAGTTATCACTATCGATAACACAGCGATAACGTAGTTAGTAAGGTCAGTAGGCAGACCGCCATAGCGGCTGACGAAACATTCAGATTTCAGTCTGAATATCCTACAACCACGCAGTAGACAGCTGGCTCTGCCGTTGCTAAACGCTCGGCAATCCCCTAACTGTCCTTGCGGGGGTCTCGCAACGGAGTGATAAAGTCACTCCTGCTCGGCCGCCTAATCTACCCAAACGTCCTCAAAGGCTACTGAGAGTTCAGGGTCTGGACTGTTTACGGCAAATTCATAGGCATCGTCGACTTCTTTGACCACTTGAGCATCGATGGTATCAAGATCCTCGTGCGTTGCAATTCCTTCTTTGGTCAAGTAGTCGCGGTACTTGATCATTGGGTCTTTTTTCTTCCACTCTTCAACTTCTTCTTTGGTACGGTAAACACCGGCATCCGCTGTTGAGTGCCCGAACCAACGGTAAGAAATCACTTCAACGATAGCTGGTCCGTTTCCACCACGCACATGCTCAACTGCTTTGCCCATTGTTTCGTAAACCGCCAACACATCGTTTCCGTCTTCTACGTAGAAGCCTGGGATCCCGTAAGCTTCCGCACGTGTGTAAAGGTGAGGCGTGTTTGTCGCTTTTTTGATATCCATAGAGATACCATAGCCGTTGTTGATGATGAAGAAAATCACAGGGAGTTTCCATGTTGCTGCCATGTTCACAGACTCGTGGAATGACCCCTCGTTGGTCGCACCGTCACCTGAGAAAGCAACAGCGATGTTGTTGGTACCTTTGTACTGTTGGGTAAGAGCTGCACCGACAGCCATGGCGTAACCACCACCAACAATACCGTTAGTGCCGTAGTTGCCACGTTTGAAGTCTGCCAAGTGCATAGAGCCACCACGACCTTTAGATACACCAGTCACTTTACCAGCAAGCTCAGCCATCATGGCATTCAAGTCCATATCTTGCGCGATAGACTGACCGTGACCACGGTGGTTTGAGAAGAAGCAATCATCATAAGTCAAGTGTTGTACTGCACCAACGTTGGCAGCTTCTTCACCAACTGAGAAGTGAGTCATCCCTTGAACAAAGCCACGACGAACCAGTTTGTTAATCCGCATATCGAATTCACGAATGCGCTGCATTTTCAAATACATTTCCAAATGTATCTCTTTTGAGAGTGTTACCATTTCGGCCTCCAAATTTTTTAGATTACCTTATTATTTTATCGGAAAAATTCACAAAGTGCAAGAATTTCAACCGCTTTCTCAACTGTTATAGGTCAGTTTCGGTTTTTAAAAAGTTGTTTTTTTCACAAAGTAAAAATCTCGTTCAAAACGAACAAGATTTTTAGTAAGCTTAGTTAATGGCAGCTAAAACCGCATCTGCTTGAGCAGAGAGTTTAGCAATCGTTTCTTCAGAAACGGTCAACTCACCTGTTGCCCAAGCTTCTGGGTTAACCAAAGCGCCAGTGAACTCACCAACAGGTTGAGTACGGATGAAAGTCAAGAGTTGTTGGAACTCTGGGAAGAGGTGGTCGTGACCTGCGTTAGCCACTGATGACACAGTCGTTACTTTTGAATCAATCGCTGATGGACCGCGAGTTTCTGACAAATCAAGAGCACGGCTGAGCCAATCAGTCAAGTTTTTCAAGACACCTGGGATAGAGAAGTTGTAGATTGGTGAGAAGAACCATACCGCATCAGCAGCAAGCACCGCATCACGCACAGCTTGTACCGCAGGAAGCGTTGGGACTTCCAATTCTTGGTTAAAGAGTGGCACTTGACTGTAGTCCAAGTAAGTCACTGTTGCACCTTTCTCAGCTAAAACCTTCTCAGCAGCTTGAGCCAACTGGTGGTTAAATGACCCTTGACGCAGTGACCCTACGATAAACAAAATATTTTTTGACATAACTGTTTCCTCCTTTTTTGAAAACAACGATTTGATTGAAGTAATGATAGACATGCTATCTCCTTAAAATAGATTTACAGCAGATATTACTATATAGTTATTATACAACAGGCTAAAAAAATTTGTAAAGTCTTTTGCTTACAAATTTTTGAATTTTTTAAGCAGGGTAATCAACTGCTCTTGTTCATCATCGGTCAGAACAAACATGGCCTCTTCGACCTTGGTTAAATGCTCTGGCAGGACACGCTCGATTAACGCACGACCCGCTTCAGTCAAACCAACGAGCTTAGCACGTTTATCCTCAGGACAAGTTTTTGTCCACACCCAGCCATTTTTTTCCATATTTTTAATGACCACGGTCATGTTACCAGAAGTCGCTAATAAGCCTGATAAAATCTGCCCAACTTTTTGCTCCCCTTTGCTGTAGAGGTAATCCAACACGCCAAACTGGGTATGGGTGATGCCATACTCGCGTAGATTCGGCACAACATAATTATCGATCGTCAACTGTGCCTTTCGAAAGACAATATTAGCTTTCTGGGCTAGTCTTTTCTCATTCATGATTTTTCCTCCATACGATATCCGCTATTTATCCTACTATATGACCGATAATAAAGTCAAGATAGGAGACTGCAAAAAAATAATGACGCACAAGCGGTCATCTGGCAACACGCAACGCTGTCCATCACTCTACACATCGCTTAAACAAGCTAAAATTAGCTGTTTGAGGCGGCAAATTGAGCAAGAAAACGTTCCCTTATATATTGTACGGGCTATTCAACCAATAACATGTATGGTCGAGCTATCGTTCACTCGGTGTTCGTCCCGCTAAGGTTTAACAGCCTTAACGCACTCAACAGTGAGGCATTGCCTAATCGGATCTCAAAAACTACCTCTGAACTGGCAGTAACGCTCAAGAATCGCTTCCCTATTTTAATGACAATAAAATCGAGAGGCTGGGAGCTTTACCCAACCTCTCTACAAGAATCTTTCAAAACATGTTATAGCGAGCACATCATTTCTATGCTCAACTGATAACATCTGCTTGTCCGAAAAACTAATCCCTCACCCCATACTGGTAAGGTACATCGAGGTGCTCCCGTAGGGTTTCACCTTCATAATCCTTATGGAAAATGCCGCGTTCTTGGAGAATTGGGACGACTTCGTCGACAAAGCGAGGCAAATCGACGGCATAGACATCTGGCATGACCCAGAAGCCATCTGCAACCCCTGCTTCAAACCAAGCCGTCATGTGGTCAGCAATGTCCGTATCATTCCCGACCGCTGTAAGGTGGTAGTCAATCACTGAATGATAGACGATTTCTCGCAAGGTCCAGCCTTCACGCGCTACCTTGAGGACATTTTCCAGACGTGGGTCGCTGTAAGGGGTGACCTGTACGGCATCCAAAATCTCTGGCGCAATCGGGCACTCAATATCAGCAGGCGTAAACTGGACGCCTAGCACATAGCCGATATGGGCGATGCGTTGCAAAAAGGTCTCACCATCGATAAAGCTAGCGTGGCGCTCTAGCGCAGCTTTCTTGTTATCCGCTAGCAAGGGCATGAGCCCTGCGATAAATTTGATGTCATCAGGGTGTCGCCCATTGTCCATAGCAGCTTGGCGAAGCGCCTGACGCATGGCTTGACCTTGCTCGATGGTCCAGACTTCACCGACAAAAACATTGGCATATTTGCCAGCGTAGGCAATGCTATTTTCCGACCCACCCGAGTGAAAAATGACTGGCTGGCCTTGCCTGGACGTTGGGATTGGCAGAGTACCTGCTGTCTGCACATAGTCGCCCTTGATGCTAACAGCTTTGACCTGGTCGTAGTCGGCAAATTCCTTGGTCTGGTGGTTGAGTTTAAGGGCGTCCTTTCCCCATGTTGCCCAGAGCTGTTGCACAGCCTCTGTAAATTCATAGGCCTTGCCATAGCGGTCAAAGCTGGTGGCTAGATTGACCCCGTAAGCATTGGCACTGACCCCGTTGGCCCCTGTGACCGCATTCCAAGCCACCCGCCCGTGCGTCAGCGCATCCAGCGTTTTGAACTGTCTAGCCAACTCATAGGGATTGGACCAAGAAGTCGCCCGCGTAATCCCCAGACCGATACGTGAGGTCTGGCTGCCTATGATACTGGCAATCAGCAAGGGATCCAAGCCCATGGTCTGCATGTCGCTGTTATGCGCTGCCTTGGTACCCGGAAAATCACCAAAGAACATGAACTGGAACTTGCCTTTTTCAGCCAGCTGAGCCGCTTGAATATCGACTGAAAGATCTGGATACTCCGAGAGTTTAACCTCTGGGTCCAACCACGATCGAAAATTTAAACCTGCCGCACCAAACAGGCGAGGCCAATCATCATTTGTTTCTTATCTGCCATCTTATACTAAATCCTCAATACCACTCATCAATTTATCCATAATCACTGCCACAGGCTCAATCTTGTCAATCAGGGAAATTCCCAAACCAAAGGACGCAAAGCCTTTGCTGAGGTCGCCAAAGAGTATGCCATCACGCATCCCATTGTAGCCACGCTGTACCTCGAAAATCTCTTGCTCTGTTGCTCCTGCTTGACTCATTTCCAAGAGTTTGTTGGGAATGTCGCCCGGTAAAGAGCGGTAGTAGGCAGGTACTGTGCGGTAGAGCAGCAGGTCAGAAGCTGTCGCTTTGAGCGCCATTTCCTTGATGTTATCCGCCAAAATGGCTTCTTCAGCCATCATGAAGGCTGTACCAACATAGAGCCCTTCCGCACCGAGGGCAAAGGCTGCGCGGGCCGTCCGAGCGTCCGCAATCCCACCAGCTGCCATGACAGGGACACGTCCTTTTGCAACATCGACAATCATCGGTACGATGGAAAAAGTGCCGATGACCTTCTCAGGTACTGTTCCCCCTTCATCAAAACCAGTTGCCACTATGATGTCAGCACTACCTTGGATGGCTTCCTAGGTGTTTTCGACGGTTGGCGTACCGGCACGAAAGACGACTTTGATGCCTTTTTCCTTAAATTTCGCTGTCCAGAAGGCGGAAAATTCACCGACCATGACTGCAACCTGAACCCCTTCTTCCACCATCAGCTCAAGCATAGGGCCTGTGAAGATGTCGGTCAACTCATGACCAGGAGCGACGTTAATGCCTAACGGTTTACCCGTTATCTCACGGGCGATGCGGATTTCCCGCCGCATGTTTTCGATGGTTTCCTCCACCGTCGTTTCTGCAACGGTCTGACCTGCACTGATACCAAGAACTCCCAAACCACCTGCGGCACTGACAGCGCCAGCGTATTGACCGTTGGTCAACCAAGCCAGAGGGCCTTGGATGATAGGTTTTTTAATCCCTAAAATGTCTGTAATCCGATTTGTCATCTGTTTTTCTCCTTTATCTGTGATACAATAAGTCTAACAGTTGCTTGACCCCTTGCCAAGACGGCAATTAAAAGTGGTCTGGTACACTTTTTTGTACTTTTTGATAGAAAGGGCGTTTATGGTCAAAATTTGTCCTCAAGGATTTTTCCCAGAAGATTTGGAAAACCCAACTCCACTCTTTTTTCTGCTCTACACCCACACCCTGCTCTCTGGACGATGGAAACCCATGATTCTCGAGTTTTTGGACAAGGGTGCCCAGCGTTTCAGCAGTATTCAGAAGCATCTGGGCAATCTCTTCCAAGGTTCTCTAACCAAGCAACTCAAGGAAATGGAGGCTGACAAGCTCATCGCTCGTACAGTTTATCCAGAGGTCCCACAGCGTGTTGAGTATCACCTGACAGACAAGGGCAGAGACTTGCTGCCTCTGCTTGAGCTGATGGTGGCATTTGGAGAGAGGTATCAGGGAGATGTCTCCACAAATATTAAAAGGTAGCGCAAGAGAACAACGCTACCTTTTATTTTCTCCACTACCATCATCAACAAAAGTCACCACATCATTTGGGCTACAGTCTAAAATCACACACAGTTTTTCTAGTGTTAATAAGGTAATATTTTTATTCTTTTTCAAACCATCCAGCGTCTTGTTATCAATACCTGCTTTCAGCAGTCGGTACTGAGAAATATTTTTGCGCTCCATGGTCGCCCAAAGTGGGGCAAAACTAATCATCAGACCGACTCCTTTCTGATTATTATTTTATCGTTCATGTGGTTATTTTCATATTGTGTTTATAAACACAATATGTTATACTTTTCTTGTGGATATACCCACAATATCAAAAAGGAGATGTTTCAATGAAACGACAATTACTAACACTTTCAGCCCTAGCGCTCACTAGTTTCGCTTTGGTAGCCTGTAACTCAACTAAAGAGGCATCAACTAAAGACAGCAGTCAGCCATCTGTTGTTAAGGCATCTAGCGAAACTTCCCAAAGCTCATCAGTCAAAACAAGTTCAACAAAAAAAGAGTATTCCCTCGGAGAGAAAATTAATATAGAAGATAAGGCAGAAGTCACCATTAAATCAGTTGCTTATACTGACGAACGCAATCAATTTTCAGATGCTCAACCTGATAAAGTCATTGTCGTAACCTATGATGTGACCAATCTATCTGAGGATGACTACTTTGTTGGATCAGAGTTAACACTCTACATCAATGGTAAAAAAATGGAGTCCTATCCTGTTGCGACTACTCTTGAAACAATTTCCGCTGGTCGAACTTATGAAAATGCCACTCAAGCCTTTGGTATCTCAGAAACTGGCAAAGGTGAAATTGAAATAAAACCATCTTGGAGTTGGGGAACAAAACCTGTTGTTGTCGCCTTTACACTTGAATAATAAAAAATCGCTCCGCTGATGACGGGGCGATTTCTCGTGTTTATTAGAGATAGTTGGCTCTATAATTTCTGTAGTGGGTAAATCCACCATGGAGATTATAGAGCCTTTTGAGTGTAGAAAAAAAGTTCCATATGACCTACAATGAAAAGTGCTTAAACAACTCATTAGAAAGACACAT